>CAZZKQ010000112.1:0-9251 GCA_964654875.1 uncultured Verrucomicrobiota bacterium
TCGCTCGCCTGGAACGGGGTTCCCGATGGGGTGACCCTGACCGGGCCGGACGGCACGCAGGTGTCCCTCGGGGCCCCGGTGGAGATCCGGGAGGGCGTCGCCAGCTTCCGCCTCCCGGAGGGCTTCCAGGTCCGTGCCGGAACCCATCGTGTCGTGGTGTCCGACCGGGCCTTCCGGAACCTCGACGGCGTGACGTCGACGGGTCTGACCCAGGAATTCATGGTCCATGGCGTCCGAGCGGCTCTGACAGGCTCCATCCTCCGTGACGGGATGGATGTATCGGTGCTCAACCGGGAACGGTGGATCGACCTCGTCCTGACCCCAACCGTCGGCGGAACGATCGATACCGAGGCGCTTCTTGCGGCACGCGATTCGATCTGGATGTCGGTCGGCGGCAACCGCCTCACTCTGTCCACCGATGCCAAACCGCTTCCGGGTGGCACGTTCCGGTTCAGGTTGGCGGAAGGGGTCCAGGTTCCCGTGGGCGGGCACCAGATCGTCCTCTCTGCCGGGGCCATCCGCGATTCGACCGGCCATGCCAACATCGAGACCGTCATCCCCATCCGCGTCGAGGGTGTGCGGGTGACCCTGTTGGGGAGCGTCGGAGGGAATCTCCCGGTGGATGCACTGAACCGCCAGGGTTATCTCGACGTGCAGTTCACCCCGACCCATGGGGGCGCTCTCCAGGCGTCCACAGTCCTGGATCCCGATCCTGAGTGGATGCTCGGTGGCGCTGCGGCCGCGGGTGTGACCGTCCTCCAGTCCGGGGTCGAGGCGCTGGGCAACGACGTGTTCCGTTACCGCTTCGAGGGCCGCTTCGTCGAGGGTCCGCTCCGCTTCGAGATCCTCGGTGGTTCGGTCCAGGACAACCAGGGGCACCAGAACGTCGCGACCTCCGCGGAGTTTCGTGTGGAGGGGTTGCGGGCTGTCCTGGTGGAGCCCGGACCGACGACAACGCTCTCCGCCTCGGCGATCCAGTCTGCCGGACGCCTCCGGTTCCGGTTCGACTCGCCCTTCGGCGCCGGACTCGACATGGCGACGATCCTCGACGAGGCGCCCGAGGTGGTGCTGACGGGATCGGCGTCGTCAGGGGTGGTGTTGAGCGGGGTCGGCCGGCGGGTGGAGGTCGATGGGCAGTCCTACATCGAGTATGCCTTCTCGGGCACCTTTGGCCCGGGTGAGGTCGGTGTGCAGCTCCTGGCGGGCAGCTGGGCCGACATGGCCGGCAATCTTGGGCAGGCCTCCGTGTCGGGCTTCACGGTCGCGGTCGACGCCTCGACGTTCTTCATCCGCCTCACCGGGTTCGTCGCCCTCAACGCGGCGGGATTCGCTCCGGACCTCGATGGCGACGGGGTGCCGGATCCGCTGCTCCGGGTCCGCGGTGAGATGAGCCTTGAATTCCTGAAGGCGGGCGACGGCGGGGTGTCCCGGATGACTCTCGCGATGAGTGGCAGCACCGAGGTGATCGGGCTGGGCTTCGTGGGGGCGGCGGCCGGCGGCTTCACCGTGGCCTTCGATGGCTCGGCCGGTGGCGACGGATGGTTCGGCGGCGGCTTCCCGGCAGTCTGGGGCGGACTCCGACTGGGGGTCGGACTCGGTCCCGCCGCGGCGAAGGTCGGGCTGGTCGTCGAGGGGCAGACGACGATCCAGATCAACTCGACCGCCCAGGATCGGACCCTCGAGCTGAACCTCCCGGGGGCCTCCGCGCCCGAGCTCCTGACGCTCCGGGCCCGCTCCTTCAGCCTCGGCGGCTCCGGACGCATCGTGATCGCGGACGTCCTCCGGATCACCGGTTCGTTTGCCCTCGAGTTTGGGTCCGAATCGGCCTCGCTGACGCTCGACGGGCGCGCGGATCTCGCCCTCGGGGAGATGACCGTACTGGGCCGGGTCCAATGGCTGTATGGCGAGGGTGTCTTCGGTGTCCTGACGTCGGCCAGCCTCGTCGAAAACGCGGGATTCCATCTGAAGGGGACCTTCCAGATCGAGATCAACACCACCTCGGCAGCCCGTGAGATCCCGCTGCTGATGGTGGACGAGAACGGCCGTGTGACCGGGACCCGCCCGGGAACGATCGAGGCCAAGGTGGTGAGGATCGAGTTTGGAGGCACCCTGACGGTTGTCGGCTTCGTCGACCTCGTGGGTTCTGCCCAGATCGCAGTGAGTCAGGATGCCGCCTCGCTGTCGCTGGTGATGGATCTCGACCTCAAATCGCTGGGACGGCACCGCGTCACCGCGGAGGCCGTGATCCGGAGGGAGGGCGATGGAACCCGCATCTTCGCGATGCGCTCGAGCGTGGACCTCGTTCTGCAGCTGGGTGAGGGGATCCGGATGGCGGGCCAGGGAGACATCCGCATCAACACCTCACGGGTCGCCGAGTACGCGGGTGTGGCGGCGGGTGCCACGCTGATCGACCTGTCTGGCACCCTCAAGCTGCTGGGTATCAACGGCGCCATGCAGGGGCGGTTCGTCTCGGTGGACGGGGTGTTCTCGCTCGAATTCGGGGCGGGGCTCGACTTCTTCCAGATCGCCACGGTCAATGTCGAGGGAGCGGTCCGTGCCGATGGCACCTTCCGGTTTGCGGGGTCGGCAGAGGTTGTCTTCTCGATCGAGATCGCGAAGCTGACGGGAACGCTCGCGATGGAGGTCACTGACACTTCCTTCGCCATGACAGTCCAAGGCGGGCTCTACCTCCGCAATCCCTTCGAAAAGTTGATCGGGGATCCCTGGGTGAACCTCTCCGGAGTGGGAGGTGATATCCACCTCGCCGAGATGGGGGCCCGCCTCGATCTCACCGTCGAGGTCCTGGGACGGCCAGTCGACCTGAGTTTCACCTGGGGTGTCGCTCCGTCCGGACGCGGAACCGAGATGCCCCGGTTTGATTCCGGCTCAGTCCTCGTGGCGATTCCGGGTGAAGGCAAGGCCTTCCTCGATCCACTGGTCCGCATGGACCACCGCCTCGCGTCGTCGACGTCCCTCGCGTTCGCTCCGCCATTGGGCCAGCCGGATCGCCCAGCCCGCCGCGAAACCCGCCAGGGGCAGCCGATGGCTCAGGGCACCTGACAGCGCCTCGAGCAGGGGATGCGGCAGGTTCTGTCGGAGCAGCTCATCCTCGAGGCTGGCCCAGGCCACGGAGCTCCCCGGATCACCCTGACGGGCGCTGCGACCGAACAGCTGGCGATCGACCCGTCCCGACCCATGACGCTCGGTCGCGATGACATGGAGTCCACCGAGTGGGGCCACTTCGGGACCCAGTCGGATGTCCGTTCCACGTCCGGCCATGTTCGTGGCGATCGTGATCCGGTCGCGCTCGCCCGCCCGGGCGATCACCCGTGCCTCCTCCCGGTGGTGCACGGCGTTCAGCAGCTGGAACGGCAGTCCGGCCTCCCGGAGCCGTGCGGCCACCTCCTCGCTCGCGGCGACGCTCCGGGTGCCGACGAGGATCGGTCGGCCCGTGGCATGCACGGATCGGATCTCGTCGATCACCGCCTGCCAGCGGTCCTCCGATCGGGCCAGAATCCGGTCGGGTCCATGCCGTCGCTGGGACGGGCGGTGGGTGGGTATCAGAAGGACGGGTAGTCGGTAGACGTGCCAGAGCTCGTCCGCGGTCTCGTGACAGGTCCCAGACATGCCGGCGAGGCGGCCGTAGAGGCGGAAGAACCGCTGGAAGCTGATCCGGGCGAGCGTCTCGTTGGGTGGGGTGAGCTCGAGTTCCTCCTTGGCCTCGATCGCCTGGTGCAGCCCCTGGCGCCAGGACCGCTGCGGCATCGGTCGCCCCGTGGCCTCGTCGACGATCACGATCCGTCCGTCGAGGACCACATATTGTCGCCCGGGCTGGTAGAACTCCCGTGCGACGAGCGCCTGTCGGATCCACTCCCCACGCCGTTCCGGCGATCGCCAGAGTCCCGCGAGGCCTGCGCAACGGCGTGCGACCTCCTCCTCGCCCGAACCTGTCAGGAGCAGTTCCCGACGGGCGGTGTCGACACGGTAATGCACGTCGCGGACGAGTTCCGATGCCATGTCACGGGCCTGCAGCACGGTCGAGGTCAGTCCCGGGTGTTCCTTGGGGGCGGAGAGGATCAGCGGTGTCACCGCCTCATCGATCAGAACGCTGTCGGCCTCGTCCACCAGCGCCGCATGGAGACCCCGGAGCACCGCGGGCCCCCGGGCTTGTCCCCGGGAATCCCGCAGGGTGTCGCGGAGGAAGTCCGCCGCGACCTCCTTGCTGGTGACATAGGTGATGTCCGCGCCATAGGCGCGTCGGCGTTCCTCGGACGACATCGGTCCTGTCACCCAGGCCACCTCGAGCCCGCAGTCCCGGTACAGCGGTGCGAGGTCCCTGGCATCTCGTTCCACGAGGTAGTCGTTGACTGTGACGACATGACAGGGGCGTCCGGACCAGGCCCAGAGGATGGCGGTCAGCGCGGCCGTCAGGGTCTTCCCCTCGCCGGTGGCCATCTCGATGAGACAGCCGGCATTGAGGGCCAGGGCCCCTTGAAGCTGCTCCAGGACCGGATGGAGTCCGAGGCGACGTCGGGCACTTTCGCGGATTGCAGCAAGGGCTTCCGTCAGCGCGCTCCGACCGGGATGGCCTCCACGACGCACGGCCTCCCGGAGTTCGGAGATCCGTTCCTGGAGCTGGGCGTCCTCCAGGGTCCGGAATCGGAGGTCGAACCGGTCGACTGACTCGGCTGCGACCCGGAATTCCATACCGATCTTGCGACGTCGGCGATGGCGGCCGATCCACGCGTCGGCCCAGGCGTCGAGTCCGCGGGGCAGCGGCCTGAGGGGCCTGCGGAACCGCTGGCGCTGGAGATCCGTCGGGGTGTTCACACCTGATGGCGGCGTTGCAGGAGCTGTCGCAGCGACCGGATCCAGCGGCGCAGCAGAGGTTCATCAGGCAGGTCGAACCGGATCACGCCGGATCGACCCTGTCGCAACGACAGTCCTTCGGGCGCGGTGAGCGGGGCCCGGACCTCGAAGAAGGGTTCGAGGGCGGCACGCCCTTCCGGGTCCCGGTCGGACACCGCCACCGAACCTCCCCCGCGCCAGCCCAAGGCCGCGGAGGGCAGGCGTTGGCGATCGGCGGGGAGGATCTGGAGGTCTCTGGTACGCAGGACCCGACCGGAATCGCCCCGCAGACGAACCTCGGCACGTGCCCATGGAGCATCGAAAAGACGGTCGGCCTCCTCCTGGGGGACCACGGCCCGGAAGCGGTATTCCCGGTCATCGATCACGGTGCCCAGCGGACTGCCCCGGCTGAGCCATCGGCCACGGAGTTCCTCGGGGTTCGGGAGGAACCAGATACCCGCCTGGGGCGACCGCACCACGAGCCCGGCACGGTCCCGTTCCAGCTGCTCCAGCCGGACCCGGATGGAGTCCCGGACCGATTCCAGCGGCTTGAGGTTCGGGATCGCCTCCTGGAGCGCCTGTCGGATCCGCGCCTCGACCTCCTCCAGCTCCGCCCGGGCCGACCGTTCCCGGAGATCCAGCTCCGTGTTGCGGAGCTCGGCGATCGGCTGGCCTGTCTCGACCCGTCCGCCGGGTGTCGCCCTCCAGCCGACCACCTCGCCGTCAACTCCGGTGTGCAGTGCGGTCCACTGTTGGCTCTCGACCAGTCCCGGTGCCCGGAAGTGATGGGGAAGGGGGACCCCTGCAAGGAAGCCGAGCAGTCCCCCGGCGATCCCGACGGTGACGCCAATCGCCCGCAGGCGGCGTCGGGCGAGGCGGGGTGAGGTGGCCAGATGCAGGCCAAGCCGCACCAGCGGGGTGAGGGCCCAGACGACGGCGGCGATCGCGGCGAGGGCCAGTCCGAGCGAGAAGAACCGGTCGGACAGGAGCAGGAGCAGTCCGCCAAAGACCACGACCCGGTACACGCCGCTGCCCAGGGCGTAGGCGGCCAATGCCCAGGCCTCGCCGGGGGTCCGGGCCGGGCCAGTCTCGCCCACGACGCCGAACAGGGTCCGCTCCACCATCACCCGCAGCTGCAGCTGGGCCCGGGCGGCAAGGTTGGGGATGCCGAGGAGGTCGGAGAGGATGTAGTACCCGTCGAACCGGAGCAGTGGATTCAGGTTGAAGACGAGGGTCGAGACCGAGGCCACGAACATCACGTTGTAGGCGATGGCGTGGACCACGCCGGGGGAGGTGAAGGACCACACCCCGACCGCGATGGCGGCGACGGCCAGCTCGACGATCATGCCGGCCGCACCGACGAGCACCCGCTTCCAGCGTTCCCGGAATCCCCAGGCCGCGGTTGCGTCGACGTACGGCATCGGCGTGAACAGCATCAGCATCACGCCCATCGCATGGACCTCCCCGCCGAAGCGTCGGCAGCAGTAGGCGTGGCCGAGTTCGTGCAGGATCTTCAATCCGACCATCGTCGCGTAGAGCAGGACGAGGTTGTCGGGTGACAGCAGCCCCTGGGCCTGGTCGCGGAGCGCAGTGGCACGACCGATCGCGGTGGATGCCCCCCAACCCACGAGCCCCAGCCACAGCAGTCCGCCCCAGCGGCTGATCAGCGGACCGACGACAGGGAGTGTGCGGACCAGGAAGCGGTCGGGATCCAGCAGCGGGATGCGGGCGAACAGGACGTTGGCGAGGCGGGAGCGCAGGATCTGGCGGCGCGACGCCTCGCCCCGGCGGAGGAGTTCCTCGGTGTCGGCGGCCCCCCGATACTGCAGCAGGTTCGCCCGGTAGAGCTGGCCGAGCAGATGGATCACCGCCTCCTGTCCCGGCGCCGTCTCCGGATGGCGCTCGAGGCACTCCTGCCAGAGTTCCTCGACGGTGCGACGTCCATCGAGCCGCGCGACCACCTCATGCGCCTCGGGCCCGATCCGGAAGAACTGCTGGCTGTAGGGGTGGCTCAGGACGTAGCCCAGCTCGCCCCGGTGGCGCTGGCGCTGGATCCGGATGTCGCGTCGGAGGGCCGGACGTTCCGAGGCGATCCGATGCCAGGACTCGCTGAAGGTGGAGGAGGCGTCGGACACGGGTCACCACCAGAGGTAGAGGCGCAGGGCGTCGATCGCGCGGTGGGTGAGGATCCACCCCAGCGTGCGCCGTCCGGCGTCGAGCTTGCAGACCCCGGTCATGCCCGGACGCCACCAGTCGGGCACTGTCCCCTCGGGGACACCACGACCGCGGAACACGCTGCCCGTCTCCCGCGTCTGTGCCTCGGGTTCCACCCGTTCCACCCGGAACCCGAACCGCTCGTGGGGACGCGACACGAAGGCGATCTCGCCGACGGGGGCGGCAGGCAGGTCGGGCATATCGGCCTCGGGGATCTCCCATTCGATGAAGAGGGGTTGAAGCCTCGCGACCCGGAACAGGGCCTCGCCCTGCTGGACCGGGGCACCGAGCCGTTCGGTGAGGTCACCCTCGACGACGACGGCATCGAAGGGCGATCGGATCCGGGCCTGGGCGATGCGGTGTCGGACCAGGGCCAGCCGCGCCGCGGCCTGATCGGCCTGGGCCTGGGCGATGCGCATCTCGGCGGGATTCCGGTTCGCACGCGCTTTGTCGGCCTCCCGGAGGTGTCGGGTCTGGTCCGCCACCGCCGCAGCCTCCTCGAGCACCAGAGCATCGGTGTCCAGCGACAGCACCACCGCCCCGTGGGTGACCTCGTCTCCGGGACGTCCCGTCACGGTCCGGATGTGGCCCTGGAACGGCGCGGTGAGGACGGCGACCTCCTCGCTGCGGATCCGGAAGGTGCCCTCGATGCGATGGGGGAAGATGGGGAGGAGGAGGGTGACGAGTCCGACTGCGCCCAGAAGAGCGAGAAGCTTTGCCGCGGTGTGTTCGGGCCCGAGCAGACGGCCGGCGGACTCACGACCGTTCCGAAGCAGGCGTGCTCCCCACCACGGAGAGGCCCGGTGGAGCGTCGAGAGACGGCGGACCACGGCATCGGCAACATCGCGAAGGCCCTGCAGCGCCGGAGCATCCAGGGGGGCGCCCGATCGTTCGCAGGTCAGCACCGCCAGCGGTTGGCCGTCGATCCGGAGCGGGACCGAGGTCAGGTGTTCAAGGTGCTGGTCCCGGGCGTGTTGACCGTGGACCCGCGAGACCGATCGGCTGCCCGACGGTGGCGGCCAGAGGATCTCGTCGTCCTGGTCGAGACATTCCTCCATCGCCTGCTCCAGCCCGATCACCGCGGCCATCCGGGGATCAAACCGCTCGGTGCGGCTCATCGCCTTCAGCCGGACGGCACCACCCTCGAGCCAGCCGAGGCTGACACGGTCGCACCCCAATCGTTCAGCGAGAGCATTCACGAGGGTCAGGGCCGCGCCACGGAAGTCCTGCTGGGAATCGATCCGCAGGGCGAGGTCGAGGACGGTCTTTGACGCCTCTCCGGTACCGGAACGGATCGGTGCGGACCCGGACCCGTTGCGGTGGGCGAGGTAGAGGGTGGGGACGTCGGACGCCCAGCGCAGGGCGTCGACGGTGTCCTGCGCCCGGGACGGCGTGGACTCGGTCAGGAGTCCCACGGCGACGAGGCGGTCGGCCGATCCGGGAAGAGGTAGTCGGACGGCAACGGCGCGGTGGGCGGTGTCCGGGGACACCCCGACCCCGAGGACCGTCTCGGCACAAGGGGCGGAGGCGCAGGCCGACACGAGGGTTGGGACGGCGTTCTGGAATGGCGTCGAAAGCGATCCCAGCGGGGTCTCGCCGGTCCAGTCGGCCAGGCGTCTCAGGCGGGCCGGGGATCCGTCGGACCCGAGGAGCAGCATGAGGCGCTGGGCTCCCGCGAGGCGGGCGAGGACCTGGGTGTAGCGGGGCCAGAACTCGGCCGGGGAGCCATCGAACCGCCGCAGGGCGCTCAGCTCGGCCAGGATCGGATCCGGGGTTCGGGTGGCATCCATGGGCGACCTCATCCACGCGGTCCGGTCACCTGCAGGTGGGCCGCCGTGCCGGGGCGGAGGTGTCCCGACGGGTTCTCGAACTCCGCCTTGATCCGAAGCAGTCCGCTCGCGGCATCCACCACGGGTGACAGATAGACCAGTGTCCCGGGAAGGTCCGCCGAGGGATCGGCGCCATCGACGTGGAGCCGGACAGCCTGGCCGACCTTGAGATCCCTGGCGGCCAGGGGCTCGACATGTCCGACGAACACGATCCGTCGGGTGTCGACGACCCGCAGCACGGGTTGCTGGTCCTCGCAGCGCTCGCCCAGGTCCTTGAACACCTGGACGACCTGGCCCTCGATCGGACAGCGCAGCTGTCGGCGCCGCACCACCGCGAGGGCCAGCTCATGCTCCACCCGG
>CAZZKQ010000113.1:0-9213 GCA_964654875.1 uncultured Verrucomicrobiota bacterium
CAGGCCTTGGCGGATTCCTTGACGGCTTCCTGGGCCTGCTTCTTGGTGCCCACGAACAGGATCTGGCCACCCTTGCCGGCGATCTGCGCGAGGAACGCGCAGGCGGACTCGAGCTGGACGACCGTCTTGGACAGATCGATGACGTGGATGCCGTTGCGGGCCTCGAAGATGAACGGCTTCATCTTGGGGTTCCAGCGACGGGTCTGGTGACCGAAGTGCACTCCTGCCTCGAGGAGCTCTTTGACGCCTACTTGACTCATGATGTCTTCAGCTTCCGATGGTTGCGGCGTTGACCGGGACGATTCGCCCGACGCCATCCGGCGGAAGGACCGGATTGGATCAGATGTTGTTGTGGCCTCCCAATGCACTCGCATCGGGACGTTATGGCCGGTTTTCCGACCGATGTCGGTCGGGTCGGCAATCCTTTCAAATCGGGGAGCGGTTGGGCAACTGGTTTCTCGGGGTCAACGCGGTTGTCGAGGGCGGCGGCAGGACCATGAGCGCTGCAGGGGGAGCCCATGGATCCCGGGGCTGGAACGGGGCGATCGACAGGGGTGGGTCCGGGGTTTACAGAAGGCCGAGTCTTTCCTTCCGATGTCCCAGACCCCCGATACGTCCCTTTCGTCGGCCCAGCGCCGATTCCTTCTCCTGACCGCCGGCGTGAATGGCGCCGCCATCATGGTGGTGGAAATCCTCGGTGCGAAGATGTTGGCACCCTACCTGGGGACATCGCACTTCGTCTGGACGGCCCAGATCGGCATCGCGATGGCCTCCCTGGCCTTCGGGTACTACGTGGGCGGACTCTGGGCGGATTCGAAAGGTCATCTCAACCGGCTGTACGGTTCGATGCTGGTGGCGGCGGCCTACCTCTGCCTGGCGGTCTGGGGTGTCCAGTCGGTGGCGGTCCATTCGTTGTCGCTGCCTCTGCCGGTGGCGTCGCTCTTGGCCTCGGCGTTCCTGTTCTTCGTTCCATTGTCGCTGCTGGCGCTGACCTGTCCGTTCCTGATCCGGTTCCTTGCGGGCCATGTCCGGGAGGTGGGCGGTCAGGTGGGGCGTCTGTCGGCGATCAGCACGGTCGGCAGCTTCGTGGGCACGGCATTGATCGGCTATGTACTGATTCCCCTGGCCCCGAACTCGGTGACGATGGTCGTGACGGCGGGTCTGGTGGCCGCAGTGGCCGTGGTGCATCTGGTGGTCTGGGGCGGCAGGGCCATGCCGGCGGTCCTCGGGGCCGTGCTGGTCGCCGGACTGGGGTCCTGGGCGGTCCGATGGGATGCCCGCCCGAGGTTCTCGAAGATCCGGGAGGTCTACCGGGGCAATTCGAACTTCGGCCAGCTGCAGGTCCTGGAGACGGTGGATGGTCGCCGGCGGTTCTACGCGAACGACTACCTGATCCAGAACTCCTACCTGCCGACCACGCGTCAGAGCGGTTCGTTGTTCACCTATGCGATCCACCAGCTCGCCCGGAGCCACTGCGAACGGGTGGACCGCGTGCTCTGCATCGGGATGGGGGTGGGGATCGTGCCTTCCCTCTTCGCCCAGCAGGGGGCCAAGGTGGACGTGGTGGAGATCAACCCGGCAGTCGTTCCGGTGGCGCAGCGGTTCTTTGACCTCGACCCGACTCGGTTCGCGCAGCTGACGATCGGCGATGGGCGCCAGTTCCTCCGCGGCCGTTCCAACGAGTACGACGCAGTGATCCTCGATGCGTTCCTGGGGGATTCCTCCCCGGCGCACCTGATGACCCGGGAGGCGTTCCAGGCGATGCGGGACGTGATGAAGCCGGAGGGGGTTCTGTCGATCAACTGCTTCGGGGATCCGCGGCCGGGTCGCGATTTCATGCTGGCCTCGCTGGAGAAGACGCTCCGTGCGGTCTTCGCATCGGTGGACCTGCACCAGGCGGCGAATGGCAACGCCTTCTTCGTCGCCTCGGCGTCGCCGCTCCGGGTCCGCAGGCCCTACGAGTACACGGCGGTTCACCCCTCGGTTTTGGACCAGTTCCGGATGGCGATGAACGAGACCCGCCAGACGGACCCCACGCATGGGATCGTCCTGACGGATGACTTCAACCCGGTGGATTTCCACGATGCCCAGAACCGGGAGCGCCAGCGCCGGGAGCTCGCGCAGTCGATGCAGGAGCTTTGAGGTGATTGGCCCAGTCCCCTCGAGGACCTGTCCCGGGGGGGCGACCATCGGGGTGGAGTGGAAGGGTCCCCAGCCGTCGGTCATCGGACTCAGCCGTCGCGTCTCATGAGCGCATCCAAGTCGCGAACCTGAGCGTTCGGATCCTGATTCATGAGGCTCACGACACTGTCGCTGCGCAGCCCGATCGACATTCCAAGCGATTCGATGAATCGCAGGATCATCCACGCCGCCTGCCAAGGGACCGGAATCAGAATGCGTCTTCCGAGCCCATGTTCAGCCATCATTTCCCGGACGACCTCGTCGAGGCTCATCGGGATGGGATCCGCCGCAATGACAAGGGCATCCGAGTTGTCGAGGGGGTCCCTGACGGCGATGCAGGCGACGACCTCGCAGAGGGTGTTGATCCGTATGGGATAGAGGCATTTGAGCCCATATCCGATGACCGGCACCATTGGCAGCTTTCGGACGAACCTCAGCATGGTTCCCACGATGCCTCCCGGGGCTCCCCCGCGGATGAGACCGGGCCTGACCACCCAGAGTCCGTTCTCGACCGCCGCCTTCTCGGTGAGGAGCTTTGCGCGGCCGTACATGCTTCGACACCCGGCCCAGGCGGCAACGGTTGAAATGTAGACTCCATGTCGGCCTCCTCCGGCCTTGAAGGCTGCGAAGAGCGCCCGGCTGCCGTCGACGTTGATGCGCTGGATCGAATCCCAGTCGGTCTGTCGGAAATCGTAGGCTACGTGGATGAGTGATTCGATGCCGCGCGACTCAAAGAAGGAGGGGTCCACAGGGTTTCCGAGAGCGAAGCGGATCTGCTGGGGAGAGGAACTTTCGCGTCGGACCAGTTCGAACACTTCGTGGCCCTGGGATCTCAGGGTCTGGGTGATTGCCTGACCAAGATATCCGTGGGCACCAGTGACTGCGATTCTCATGGTTGGGCGTTTCAGAGGGTTCCCGCCAGTGAGGCGATCCGGTGGGCATTCGCCATCGCGGTGTAGGTGATTGTTGCAGCTGGAATTGTGGGGAAGACCGAGGAGTCGATGACGTGGATCCGACTCCACCCCAACGGCCGGCCGAGGGTGTCCGAGGCGAGGCCCTGTGCCCTGGCACCCATCGGAAAACTGCCGCCGTTGTGGAACCCGCGTCCGGGACCGGTCTTCTGGATCAAGGGCAACAGCGGAGCAAAGCCGAGCTGGCGGGAATTCCTCAGAAGCTTCCAGACCAGTCTGTCCTGGGCCACCGCTGTGGATCGGTTGAGTGACGGGGTCACGCTGAGGCGGCTCTCCGATCGTCCGGAGGTGCGCTCCAGAACGATCTCCAGTCCCCCGGAATCATCCGAGTGGAGGTATCCAAAACCCACCATGAGACGCGACAGAAGGTGACGCCTGGAGCCTGGGATCAGAGGTAGAAGACCGAAGGCCTTGGACTGGAATTCATCGAGGAAAAGACTGCTGTAGGTGTAGATCTGGGTGTGAACGTTGTGCCGGCTGATCGATGGGTCGTCGATCTCCAGGTAGATTTGGCAGAGCGTATGCAGCGGATCGGTCTCGACTCCTGGGTGTGCGTGCAGCGACGCCATGGGCATCACGGTATACTGGCTGTCGAGCACGCGGACCGGCTGGTTGAAGAGCCCTGCGGATTCGAGAACGATGCGCGCCGTCGGAATCACGCCAGCCCCGACGAATACGCGATCCGCCTGAATCGACCAGGGTTGTTGTGAGGGGTGTTCCCGCCCAACCACCCTGACTCCGGTGGATGTCTCCTCCAGACGGTCGACAAGGATTCCCTGCCGGTACTCGAACAGCGGA
Source organism: uncultured Verrucomicrobiota bacterium (assembly GCA_964654875.1). Taxonomy (GTDB): domain Bacteria; phylum Verrucomicrobiota; class Verrucomicrobiia; order Limisphaerales; family UBA9464; genus UBA9464. The sequence continues at coordinate 3,951 of CAZZKQ010000113.1, forward strand.
GAACTGCGGAGTCGTCCCAGGGTCTCGGCGGAGTTGTAGATCAGTCCGTAGGGGCAGCCATAGAGACAGAGTCCGCATTCCGTGCATGCATCGGACCGCATCGCCATCCTTGAATGCCCGAAACGAACCCCGGCTTTCCGGAGCGCCTCCCGATTCGAGGTCATCCGGCCAAGTAGGTCCGCAGCCTGCCGACTCGGGCGTGCCGGATGCGGATCCGGTGTGTGGATCGGGTAGAGGGATTCCAGATCGTCATGTTCCGCAATCAAGGGCATCCAACGGGCAACCGCTTCGTAATGTGGCCGAAGGTCTGCCGCCGAGATCGGCCATCTGTCGAGATCTCGATCGTTGTAGGGAAGCACGGACGAGCCCCAGACGGTGCTGAGTCCGCCTTGGGCGATGCTTGATTTGAGCGACCCGTCTGGGATCTCCAACCGGTTGGCTTCAGCGGCTTGGCGATAGGGGTAGTCAGAACCGTACAGGAGCTTGGTGAAGACACCCGAGGAATCCTTGGGGAAACGGACCTTGATCAGCCCGACTTCATCCGGCTTCCAGTCGGAAGGGGACCTCTTTGACATCGAATCCACCGTGTTCTGACGTTCCGGTTCGAGCGTCAGTCCGGCATCGACCATCGTGACCCGCTCCCCGAGGCCAATCAGGGCCATTGCCGCGGAGACACCAGCGGGACCGGATCCGATGACGACGTGTCGGGCGTGGGTTGGCATGCTTTGCGGCGTTGGAGCTCAGGGGACATCCATCGCTCGATTGGCCGATCGCAAGGAGTTCCTGCGTTCGAGCCGACGGGCCCGGCCCCGGGCATGCTGGACCCGGATCGGACCGTCGGCCTTCGGTTTCCTCGGTTTTGAGATGGTGAGACGCACGGTGGTGGGGTGGTGTCCTGAAGCGCAACAGTCGGGGTCCTGAATCACGATGGCAACAAACGGGGGAACCCCTGAGGAAAGAGATCCATTGGATTGGTTCATCGGGGATCTGAGGCCGATCGGTCAGAGGCCGATGGAGACGCCCGCCCGCTCGATGGCGTCCGCGGGGCGGTCCCACAGGAACGTCCTCCTTGCGTAATCGGCACATCTGTCCCGGGATGGAAGGGCCATCCTGCCGGAAATTGCCCCGGCCATGCAGGCCGAGAGGCTCCCTGGGTCGGCTGCATGGAAAAGGAGGTTCTCACCCAGAGGGCGAAGCAACTCTGGGTTGGCACCCGACGATGAGGCTAGGACCGGTGTCCCGCAGGCAAGCCCCTCGGCAGTGGCGAGTCCGAAACCTTCCAGGTCCAGCGAGGGCATCAGCAGGCAATCCGCAGATTGGTAGAGTCCAGGAAGGTCGGCTTCGGGAACGAACCCCAGAAGCCGGACGCGGTCTCCGATGCGGAGATTCTGAATTCGGGTTTCCAGTGCCTCCCGCTGGGGTCCACGGCCGGCGATTGCAAGTCTCGCGTTTGGGAATTGGTCCGCCACGGGATGAAAGGCGTCCAGCAGCTTCAGGAGACCCATCCTGGGATCGAGGCGTCGGACCGCCAGGAACAGGAATTCCTCCGGGAGCAGGCCTCGGGCGTGTCGGACCGCCTCCCGATCGTTGGCTGGCGCGAACCGAACCAGGTCCGCTCCACCTCCGACGACCTCGGCGTGGCAGTCCAGTCCCCGGTGCCAGGACGGGATGCGTCCGCGGGAGTACTCGCTGGCCACGAGGACCCGCGACGCCCTGGTGATCGAGTCCCGTTCGATGCGATGCATCACCAGACCCGAGAACCGGTCGACAATCCGGCGTCGGAGTCCCCTGGGCTTGGCGGTGACGCTGAGGCGATGCTCCAGCGCCCAGGGTCCATGCAGGAAGATGCAATGCCTCGAACCCTTCACCGAGGGGGACATGTAGGCGTGATGGCTGAAGAGCAGGGTCCTGGAAGGTTTCTGGAGGAGGGTGGCGACGCAGGCCCTCGCCCCTGCGTTGGCCGTCCGCCAGCGGGTGAAAAACCCGGAGCCGGACCTGGAAACCCGGTGGAGATGGACTCCGTTCCGATGATCCGTCTCCGGCAGTGTCCCATCGGGATTCGGATAGATCGCATGGACCTCATGCCCGCGATGGGCGAGCCGCTCTGCGACCTCGGTCGCATACCGGTATCCGCCCCCGTCCAGATCGGGGGTATAACCCAACGTTAGAAAGATGAACCGCATGCGCCCGTGGTCCCCACCGGGTGAGCGATGGGATCCCCGGTATCCCTGTCGCGGGGAGGAATGGCCATCGGGGAATCCCTCGGTTCCTCTGGCCGGGGTCCCTAGGTCCCTAGGATCGATGCCTAGCCCCCTCGATCGCAGGGTTCCACATCGAGGCCATGGGATCCCCCGAGGTCGCTCCTGAAGACGTGGGGCTGACGGCACGAGCCGTGGGGCTCAGGGTGACGATTTGAAGGCGCCCGAGGAAACCCCTTGTCGTTCAATCCCTGTGCGAGGTCTCATGCCTTGTGATCGATGGCGATTTTGGCAGTCCGGGTGCAGATGGAGGTGTTTCCGGCCCGGCAGGATCCCCGAGGCCGAGAAGGCGTCCCAACAAACGGGAAGGACCCTCCGACTCCAGGACGTCCAAGAACTACATCCTCGACACCAATGTCCTGATCCATGACCCGGATGCCCTCCTGAATTTCCAGGACAACCGGGTGCTGCTTCCGATCGAGGTCATCGAGGAGATCGACAAATTCAAGCGGGAGACGACCGAGCGCGGTCAGAACGCCCGGAAGGTGAGTCGGATGCTGGATCAGCTGCGGACCCGGGGATCGCTGAGCGAGGGTGTGCCGCTCGACCACGGCGGGCAGCTGAGGATCATGTTCGGTGGCGAGGCACCGGCCGGCGTGCCGACCGACGGGGAACGGGACCGATCCGTGCTTCCCAACTCGGTCGACAATCGGATCCTCCGACTCGCCCTCGCGGTCCATCGGAAGGACCCGAAGGTGCCGACGGTGCTGGTCACCAAGGACATCAATCTCCGCCTCAAGGCCGATGCTCTGGGATTGCCTGCGGAGGACTACGAGACCGACCGGGTGAACCTCCGGGATCTCTATACCGGGATGTTCGAGCTGGTTCTTCCAGGGGCGGGTCTCGCGGAATTCCGGGCCAAGGGGGAACTGCCGCTGCCGCCCGGCCCCGTCCGATCCCCGAACGAATACTGCACCCTGGTTGCCGAGGGGGATGCCAAGCGCACGATGCTTGCGAAGGTCGACGTCGGGGGGAGGCGTCTGGTGGCGCTCCACGAGGCGCAGAATGTCTGGGGGATCCGCCCCCGGAACCGCGAGCAGCACTTCGCGCTCGATGCGCTGCTGGATGAGCGGATCCGCCTGGTGTCCCTGATGGGCAAGGCGGGCACCGGCAAGACCCTGCTGGCACTGGCTGCGGGACTCAGACGGACGGTCCAGGACCGGGAGTTCCGTCGGCTCGTCGTGGCCCGTCCGACCATCTCGATGGGCAAGGAGCTGGGCTTCCTGCCGGGAACCCTCGAGGAAAAGCTCTCTCCATGGATGCAGCCGATCCACGACGCCCTTGAGCTTCTCGGGGATCTCAACATGGGCCACGAGAACCGGAAGGCCGGTGACCTGCTCCGCAGCGGTACGATCGTGGTCGAGGCGCTGAGCTACATCCGGGGCCGCAGCATCGCCAACCAGTTCGTCATCGTCGACGAAGCCCAGAACCTGACCCCCCTCGAGGCCAAGACGATCCTCACCCGGGTCGGTCACGGCACGAAGATCATCCTCACCGGTGACCCCTACCAGATCGACAACCCCTATGTGGACGCCTCAAGCAACGGGTTCACCTACGTGGTGAACCGGTTCCGGGACCAGGCCATCTCGGCCCATGTCGAGCTCTCCCGCGGAGAACGCAGCGAGCTCGCGGAGCTGGCGGCGAACATCCTCTGATCACTGGGAGGCCGGGATCGGCACTTCCACGGCGCGGAAGGTCCTGTGTGCCGGATCCGGTTCCCGGTTCCCGACCCGGTTCCCGTCGTCGCTCAGGACGAGGAGCCGGCGGTCTGGTCCCGAACCGAGGAGCACCAGGGCCTCGGGGTTGAGGCCCTTCAGCTTGGGAGTGTCGACCCGCGTCGCTGCCCTGTCCCCACCGGTCCACCGATAGAGCTGCGTCTTGCCACCGCCATCGGGGCTTCCGGCGAGGAGGTAGAGGTCCGTGTCCACGCGGGCGAGGTCTCGGATGCCTCGTCCGGCGAGATCGAGAAGGATCGGTTCCCCGAAACGGGCGGGCCTGCCTTGGATCCGCTCGAATGGATTCAGCAGCGGGATGAGCACGGCCTTCCCCTGGTGGAGCGGACCGCGAAGGCCCAGCACCAACGCGCGGTCCTCGCCCTCCGCCAGTCCTTCGATGTTGAGCCCGCCTTGATCCGGGACCCGCGTGACCGCAGCACGGAGGGCCAGTGGCGCGAGACGGGGTTCGGACAGAAGATCCTCGATCAGGTTCCGCACGGGCTGGCCCAGGGGCTCGAGGGATGCCCCTCCGTCCCTGGATACAACCCGGAAGGCGACGAGGCGCTGACGATCGGGACGTCGGTCGCCGGAGCTGTTGCGTCCGTGGGAGCCAATCCAGAAGGCCACGTCACCGATCCGCGCAGCCCCCTCGAAGTCCGCCTCCCCGTTCCGGGTCTGCAGGGCCAGCCAAGGCGAGGTCTCGAACCGGGACACGGGCAGCCGGTGGCGGACATCGTAGAGCTTCAGCACGTTGTCCTCGTCACATCCCGCGATGAAGCGCTGTCCGTCGATGGGAATCGCTGCGGAGGCATTGGCCAGACCCTCGAAGACCCGGTTGGACGCCGACTCGGCTCCGGCGGCGGGTCCCGGACACAGCCAGGGGAGCAGGAGCACCATCCAGAGCGACGGTCGGAGCATGGAGGCAGGATCGGGAAAAACGACGCCTCGGAAAGGGTGAACCTGTGCTGGAGTGCCGACGCCGTCGGTTTGGCCCAAGGAACCGCGGGGTTGGCAACCCGGGTGTCCGTTCCTACGGTTGGGCATGTCCGAGAAGTCGATTGACCAGATCCCGTTCTCCACGCGCGAGCTCTTCGACAAGGGCGTCGCCGCGGTCGAGAAGAACAATCTGGACTATGCCGTCACCCTGTTGATGCAGGTGCTGCGTCTGGAGCCCGGATTCTACCAGGCCCGCGAGGCGCTCCGAGCGGCGCAGCACAAGCGGTCCGCCGGAAAGAGGAGCCTTTTCAGGAAGTTTGTCGGATCCGCCAGCAGCCTGACCCGGGTCCAGGT
>CAZZKQ010000114.1:0-9200 GCA_964654875.1 uncultured Verrucomicrobiota bacterium
AGGGGCACCAGAGGACGAAGATCCGGAGGGATCACCGGGAGCACGGTGAGGATCATCCATTCGGGCCGCGTCTTGGACTTCGAGAATCCTTGGAAGAGCTTGATCCGCTTCGCGATCTTCTTCCGGTTCTGCTTCGACTTCGTCTCCAGCATCTGCTGCTGAAGGACCTCGACGGTTGAATCCAGTTCGATGCGGGCCAAGGCATCGCGCACAGCCTCCGCTCCCATCTTGGCGACAAAGGCGTCGGATCCATAGGTCTGCCGGGCCTCCCGGTATTCGTGCTCGCTGAGGAGCTGCAGCTCCTTCAACGGGGTGTTACCGGGATCGATGACCATGTAGTCCTCGTAGTAGATGACCCTCTCGAGGTTCCGGGCGGTCATGTCGAGCATCAGGCCGATTCGGGACGGCATGCACTTGAAGAACCAGATGTGCGAGACCGGCACGGCAAGCTCGATGTGACCCATCCGTTCGCGCCGCACGCGGGCGAGGGTGACCTCGACACCGCATCGATCGCAAACGACCCCGCGGTGCTTGATGCGTTTGTACTTGCCGCAGGAGCACTCCCAATCCTTGACAGGACCAAAGATTCGCTCGCAGAAGAGACCACCCTTCTCAGGTTTGAACGTCCTGTAGTTGATGGTCTCAGGGTTCTTGACCTCACCCTTGGACCAGGAGCGGATATTTTCTGGCGAAGCCACCTGGATGGCGACGTGATCGACCTGATTGACCTTGTCGAGACCAAGCAACTCGCGAGCGGTTTCCCTTGAAGAAATCATAGCTGTAACAACCTGAGGATTCTGGGTTTCAGACTTCAAGCCAGCGCCGACAACGCGGCCGCGGGTGACATGGGGGCTTCAGCGGGATTCGAGTATCCGACCCGCACATCGAGTCCAAGGGACTGCATCTCCTTGACGAGGACGTTGAACGATTCCGGGATGCCCGCCTCCAGGGTGTTGTCCCCCTTGACGATGCTCTCATAGATCCGGGTCCTCCCCTGGACATCGTCCGACTTGACCGTGAGAAGTTCCTGGAGGGTGTATGCGGCGCCGTAGGCCTCCATCGCCCAGACCTCCATCTCACCGAAGCGCTGTCCGCCATACTGGGCCTTGCCGCCCAGGGGTTGTTGGGTGACCAGAGAGTATGGTCCAACCGCACGGGCGTGGATCTTGTCGGCGACGAGGTGCCCGAGCTTGAGCATGTAGATGAAGCCAACAACAACTTCCTGATCGAACGGTTCACCGGTCCGGCCGTCGAACAAGGTAGCCTTGCCGTTCTCGCCAACCAACTGGGCCTGGGATTTCTTCTTCTGGCCGTCCACAGCCTGCTTCAGGTAGTCCCGGATTTCGCGCTCACGGATGCCGTCAAACACCGGAGTGGCTATTTTGATGCCCAGCATGCGGCACGCCCAGCCGAGATGGGTCTCGAGCAGCTGACCCACATTCATCCGCGATGGCACGCCCAGAGGGTTCAGTACAATGTCGACCGGAGTACCGTCGGCAAGGAATGGCATGTCCTCCTCCGGGACGATCGCGGCGACGACGCCCTTGTTGCCGTGACGGCCGGCCATCTTGTCGCCAACCGAAAGCTTTCGCTTCGATGCGATGTAGACCTTGACCTGCTTGACGACACCTCCGTCGAGATCCTCGCCGGCCTCGACCCGCTCGACCTCTTCCGCATGCTGGGAATCGAGATCCTCAAACTTTCGCTTAAACGCACCGATGATCTCGTTGATCTTGTTCCGGATCGGCGACGGATCGATCTCGATCCGATCGTAAACGGTCGCAAGCTTCTTGAGGAGCGTCTTGGTGATCTTGCGGTTGGCAGGAATGATGATCTCACCGGTCTCGCTGTTGACCACGTCGAGCGGGATCTTCTCGCCCAGGAGTATGTTCGAGAGGGCCTCGGTCAGCTGCTCGAGAAGCTCCTCCTTCTTCGATCGGAAACCGTCATCGACCTCCTTGCTCACCTTCTTGGCCGCCTCTTTTTCCTCCTTTCGACCCGACTTGGAACCCTCCGCCTTCGCTGAGACCTTGATGTCCATCACGATGCCGTAGGTGCCCGAGGGAACCCTCAGGGAGGTGTCTTTCACGTCCGCCGCTTTCTCGCCGAAGATGGCCCTGAGAAGTCGCTCCTCCGGGGCGAGCTCGGTCTCGGATTTCGGGGTTATCTTGCCGACAAGGATGTCGCCGGGCTTGACCTCGGCGCCGACACGGATGACACCGTCGAGACCGAGGTTTTTCAGGGCCTCCTCTCCCACGTTGGGGATGTCGCGGGTGATCTCCTCAGGCCCAAGCTTCGTATCGCGCGCCACCACCTCGAATTCCTCGATGTGGATCGAGGTGAACACATCATCCTTGACGATGCGCTCCGAGATCAGGATGGCATCCTCGAAGTTGTAGCCGTTCCACGGCATGAACGCGACGAGAGCATTCCGGCCGAGGGCCAGTTCTCCCCCCGCCGTGCACGGACCGTCGGCGAGAACCTGACCCTTCTTCACCGAATCCCCCTTCGAAACGAGGATCTTCTGATTGATGCAGGTTGCTGCGTTGGATCGCATGAACTTGCGAACCGGATACACCCAGACTCCTGCGTCAGGATCGGTCTTGACCTTTTTCTTGCCCTCGGGAACCCGCCCGTCCTTGGTGATGATGATCTGGCTGCCGTTGACACTCGCCACCTTGCCGGACTCCTCGGCGACGATCACGGCCCTGGAATCCCGGGCGACACGATCCTCGAGGCCGGTGGCCACGAATGGCGCCTCGGTGATCAACAGCGGCACGCCCTGGCGCTGCATGTTGGACCCCATCAACGCACGATTGGCATCGTCATGCTCGAGGAACGGAATGAGGCCCGCCGCCACCGAAACGAGCTGCTTCGGAGAGACATCCATGTAATGGATCTCCTTGGGTTCCACATCAATGAAGTCACCCTTGTTGCGACAAGTGACCTTCTCGGTGAGGAAACGGCCCCTGTCGTCGATCGCGGCATTGGCCTGAGCGATCGTGTATCCCTCCTCCCGGTCGCCCGTGAGATAGTCGAGCTTCTCGGTCACCCTGCCGTTCTCCACCTTGCGGTACGGAGTCTCGATGAACCCGTAGTCATTGACTCGAGCGAAAGTCGCCAAGGACGCGATCAGACCGATGTTGGGGCCTTCGGGCGTCTCAATCGGGCAGATGCGTCCGTAGTGGGACGGATGAACGTCACGAACTTCAAATCCGGCGCGGTCCCGGGACAAACCGCCTGGTCCGAGGGCAGACAGTCGGCGCTTGTGGGTCAGCTCCGCCAGAGGGTTGATCTGATCCATGAACTGACTGAGCTGGCTGCGGCCGAAGAAATCCCGGACGACCGCCGAGAGCGCCTTCGGATTGATCAGCTTCTGCGGGGTCATTGTATCCATCGTCTGGTCGAAGAGCGTCATTCGCTCCTTGACCAGCCGTTCGGTCCTCGCGAGACCCACACGACACTGGTTGGCCAAAAGCTCTCCCACGGTCCGGATGCGCCGGCTTCCAAGATGATCAATGTCATCAAGGCTTCCCTCGCCTTTCTTGAGTTTGAGTAGGTAGCGGGTCGCCTCGAGGAGATCTTTCCCGGTCAGTATCCGTGAATCACCCTCCGAGAAGTTCAGTTTTTGGTTGATCTTATAGCGCCCGACGCGTCCGAGGTCATAGCGCTTGGCGTCGAAGAAGAGCCTCTTGATGAGAGCCTTCGCATTCGCGGCCGTCGGAGGATCGCCGGGACGAAGACGGCGATAGATGTCTTTCAGAGCCTCATCGCCATTCTTGGTGGGATCCTTCTTGAGGCACTTGATGACGATTCCGTCATCGAGAGAGGTGTCGACCACACGGATCTTGGAGACCTTGAGGTCAGCGATCTGTTTGACGGTCGCCTTCGAGAGCGGCTCAAAGGCCCGGGCCACGACTATGCCTTTGTCGTTGTCCACGGCATCCTCGATCAGGACCTTGTTCTGGATGTCTTCCAGCTTGTCGGCGTCCTTCACCGAGATCTCCTCGATCTTGTAGAACAGATCGAGAATGTCGCCGTCCTTGCCGACGTCCTCAGGATTGATCTTGGACTCGGGACGCGGGTGGAGCCGGGCCTCGGCGATGGCAAACAACGCCCTGAAAAACGTGGTGGTCAGGAACTTGCGCCGTCGCTTCTTACGATCGAGGTAGACGTAGAGGAGATCGCTGGTATCGAATTGCGCCTCATACCACGAGCCGCGATCCGGAATGATCCGGAAACTGTGCAGGAGCTTGCCGTTGGGATGCTGGGTCGTCTCAAACGCCAAGCCTGGGGAACGATGCAGCTGGCTGACAATCACCCGCTCGGCCCCATTGATCACAAAGGTGCCTTGGGGAGTCATGAGCGGTATCTCGCCCATGAACACCTTCTCCTCCTTGGTCCCCTTCTCGTCCTTGAGGAGAAAGGTCACATAGAGCGGAGCCCCGAAGGTCAAGCCTTCCCGAAGGCATTCGAGCCAGTCGACCTTGGGTTCCTGGATGTCATAGCTGTGGAAATCGAGGACCGTCTTGCCATCGTAGCTCTCGATCGGGAACACCTCGGTGAACACCGCTTGGAGTCCGGTGTTCTTGCGCTTGGACTGGGGAATCTCCGCCTGCAGAAACTCCTTGTAGGAGTCGAGTTGGATTTCGATGAGGTTGGGAGGCGTTATGACCTCATTGATCTTTCCGAAGTTGATGCGCTCCGAGACTTTGTTTGGCATGATGACCTTTTTTCCTTTCAGCTCCGCCGGAAGACCGGCGGGTCTAGTGCAACAAGCGACAACAAGACGGGGCCGGACGGTTTAGTTCCAAAAACCGACCGGTCTCGTCTTGTTACCCTCGAGTTCCAACAAACCTCTACAACGGTATCGCTAAAGAACAAACCCGCAAACGACAAGCTGTGGGCGTGCGGGGACTAAGGGAGGGAGGCGGGAACCGCCCCCCTCCTTGAAACAACGATTACTTGAGCTCGATCTTGGCACCGGCCTCTTCGAGCTTCTTCTTGGCCGCCTCGGCATCCGCCTTCGGGGCGCCTTCGAGAACGGGCTTCGGGGCTCCGTCGACCAAGGCCTTGGCCTCTGCCAAACCGAGACCGGCCTTGACCTCACGGACGACCTTGATGACGGCGATCTTCTTGTCGGCAGGAACCGACGCCAGAATCACGTCGAACGTGTCCTTGACCTCCGCGGCGGGAGCCGCAGCGCCACCGCCAGCGGCGGGAGCCGCGGCGACCGCCACAGGGGCGGCAGCAGTGACGCCCCACTTGGTCTCGAGGGCCTTGACCAATTCGGCGGCCTCGAGAACGGTGAGCTTGCTGAGTTCTTCCACGATGTTGTTGATGTCTGCCATGATGTTGTCTTTCTGTCCTTGTTGTCGTCCGTTCAGTCTCGTCGGAGAAGGAGCCCCTTCAGATTAGTCCGCAGCCCGCGGACCGACGATTCACTCTTTTTTGAGTTCGGGATCCAGACGGGACGGCGCCTGTATCCCGAGAGGGATGCAGCGAGCCGATCAATCCGGCTTGTCGGCCTTCGCCTTGATGACCCGCGCGAGCTGGGAGCCGGGGGTGTTGATGAGTGCCGCGAGCTTCTGAGCTGGAGCCTGAAGCACGCCGAGCAGCCTGCCCCGGAGGACGCCGATCGGCGGAAGATCCGCGATGGCCTGAACAGCAGCCGCCTCGAGGCGCTGGCTGCCAAGGTAGCCGAACTGGAGCTTTGGTTTCTCGAACTCGGATTGGAAGGTCTTGATGACCTTTGCCGCCGCAGCGATGTCGTCCTTCCCGGTCACGACCGCCAGCTGCCCAGCGAGGGCCCCAGTGAGATCGGCGACACCGGCCTGCTTCGCGGCAACCCGGAAGATGGTGTTCTTGACGACATGGACCTCGGCGCCCGCCTTGTTGAGGCGTTTCCGAAGCTCGGTGAATTTCGAAACAGCCAGGCCTCGGTAGTCGACAACCAGGAAGAACGGCGACGCCTGAATGCGGGCGACGTATTCTGCTGAGATGAATTGCTTCTCGGTACGCATGTGTAGGGTCCCTTGTTGGTTCAGTTGGCGCCGAACTCCTTGAGATCCAGCCGAACCGGTGGGCTCATGGTCAGCGAGAGGGAGCAGGATTTGATGAAGATGCCCTTGGCACTCGAGGGACGAGCCCTCACGACGGCCTCAATGACCGAACGGGCATTCTCGGCGATCTGCTGGGCGCTGAAGCTGGCCTTGCCGACCGGGACATGGATATTGCCTGCTTTGTCGATCTTGAACTCCACCCGGCCCGCCTTGACCTCCTTGATGGCCTTCGCGACGTCGTCCGACACGGTGCCGGTCTTCGGGTTGGGCATGAGCCCGCGTGGGCCGAGCACCTTGCCAAGCTTTCGGACCTCCGCCATCGCCTCCGTGGTCGAGATCGCGACGTCGAAGTCGGCCCATCCCTCCTGACACTTCTTGATCATGTCATCGAAACCCACGAAGTCGGCCCCCGCGGCCTTGGCCGCCTCGGCCTGGGCACCGGCCTTGGTGAACACCAGGACGCGGACCGCCTTTCCCGAACCGTGAGGCAGCGGGCAGGTGCCGCGGACCATCTGGTCGGACTGCTTCGGGTCGACCCCGAGCCGGAAGGCGAGATCCACGGTCTCCACGAACTTTGCCCGTGGGAACTTGACAAGAACATCCACCGCTTGGGTGAGGGGATAATTCTTTGAGGCATCGACGAGGGTGGATGCCTTCTTGTATCGTTTGCTGGCCATGCTTGTGTGCGGTCCGGACGAGTCGGTCAGACTCTCCCGCTCAATGGGTTTGGAATGAGAACTCTTAACGAACGAGCCCCATGGAGTGACAAAGATCGAGCACGGTGTCAACCAAACTTTGAACACGCTCCAAACATCTTCGCATCCTGAAGGGCTTCAGACTCGACCGAGGACCTTCATGCTGATTGCCGGTGATCCCTCGGGTGATCTGGCCGCGGCCGAACTGGTCGGGGCGCTCCGGAGGCGGTTCCACCCCTTCCAACCCCAGTTCATCGGTTCTGGTGGGCCTGCCATGAGGAAGGCCGGGGTGGCCCTGTTCCACGACCTGACCGTCCACTCGGTCATCGGGTTGGAGATCCTCAGGAAGGCCCTGTTCTTCCGCGAGGTTCTCGCGACGCTGAAACGCGAGGCCCGGACCCGGACGGTCGACGCGGTCATCGGCATCGACTACTCGGGATTCAACCTTCGCTTTGCCGAGGCCATCGCCCGGGAAACCCGCGGCTCAAGCAGAGCATTCGCGAACTGGCGACCCAGATTGGTTCAGTACATATCCCCACAGGTTTGGGCATCCCGACCCGGTCGTGCGAAGCGGATGGAGGCCTGTCTCGACCTCCTGCTCACCATCCTGCCATTCGAGCCCGACTGGTTTGCCGAACACGCTCCAAACCTATCGGTCGTGCATGTCGGCCATCCGTTGGCGGACCGCCATTCCAGGGGGGATTCCCAGGCCGATCCCATCCGGAAGGACCCTCCTCTCCTGGTGCTTCTCCCCGGAAGCCGTCCCGGCGAATTGGCGCGGCATCTCCCGGTCATGATCCCCGCGGCCCTGCGGGTACAGCGGGAAACGGGAGCCCGAATTCGGTTCGTCCTGCCCCGGGAATCCCTCGAGCCACTGGTCAGAAGGCTGCTCCCTGATGCACTCCACGCCACGATCCACATCGACCAACTCTCCGCCAGTCTCCGTGAGGCCTCGGTGGCCATGGCCTCCACCGGGACGGTCACCCTAGAGTGCGCCTGGCATGGGGTTCCGACCGTTGCCCTCTATAGGACCTCCCTGCTGACCTACGCGGTGGGACGCCGCATAGTGACCGTGAAACACCTCGCCATGCCGAACATTCTGGCCGGTGGGCCAGTGATTCCCGAGTTCGTCCAGGACATGGCCACACCAGACCGGCTCGCCGAGGCGGCGATCGGATACCTCCAGGATCCCAAGAGGAGTGCCGAAACCCGACGGCGCCTGCTGGAACTGGCATCGACCCTCGGCGGCCCCGGCACCGCCGATCGCGCAGCGGGCGCAATTCAGGGGCTCTTTCCGGAATCCCGGTTTACCGACTGTTCCATGGACCACGCGGCACGGACACGAAGGGTGGGGACGTAGTGTCCGACGAATTCCCTGCGGAATTCGGAGAATGTGCCGGCGGCGAGGTGGGTCCGGATTTCCTCCATCACCTGGAGGTAGAAATGGCTGTTGTGGATGCTGACCAGTCTGAGGCCGAGAATCTCATTCACGTTCAACAGGTGCCGGATGTAGGCCCGGGAATGGTTCCGGCAGGCAAAACAGGGACACCCCTCCTCGATCGGGCCGAAGTCCGCCTTCACCGCACCGCCCTTGATGGCGAAGGTGCCCTTCCGGGTGAATGCAGTGCCGTTCCTGGCGACCCGGGTCGGCAGCACACAGTCGAACATGTCGATCCCACGGGCCACGAGTTCGACCAGCTGGGCAGGAGTTCCAAGCCCCATGGCGTATCTGGCTTTGCCCTCCGGAAGATGCGGCACGGTCATCTCCACAGCCTTCAACATCTCTGGCTCCGGCTCGCCGACACTCACGCCACCCACCGCATAGCCGTCGAACCCCATCGCCACGAGCTCCCGGGCACAGCGTTCGCGGAGCCGGGGATCCGACGCTCCCTGGACGATCCCAAAGACCTTCTGGCCGTCCGCCCTCGGCTGTTCCAGGCACTCCGACGCCCAGCGAATCGTGCGCTTCACCGCCCTCGCGACCTCCTCACCCGATGCTGTATGCGGAGGGCACTCATCGAACACCATTGCAATATCGGAACCAAGAGCGCGCTGGATCCCCATGCTTTCCTTCGGCCCCAGGAAGATTGGACTGCCATCCAGATGGCTTCTGAACTCGACGCCGTGTTCCCGAATCTTGCGGATTTTTCCGAGACTGAAGACTTGAAACCCCCCGGAATCGGTCAGTATGGGGCGGTTCCAGTTCATGAAACGGTGAAGCCCCCCTGCCTGGCCAAGGATCTCGAGGCCCGGACGAATGCTGAGATGGTAGGTGTTCCCCAGCAGGATCTGGGTCCCCATTTCCTCAAGTTCCCTGTTGTCGAGGGCCTTGACGCTCGCCTGCGTTCCTACCGGCATGAACACCGGCGTCTCCACATCACCATGCGCGGTCCGCAACCGTCCCCTTCGGGCTCGGCAGTTGGGATCGGCCCGGATGATGTCA
>CAZZKQ010000115.1:0-9002 GCA_964654875.1 uncultured Verrucomicrobiota bacterium
TGAGTCGTTGAACAGATTGATGGGATTCCAGCCCAAACAACCTCCCAGTGTGACCACGGGGAGGTTGTTTTGTGCTCGTAAAGCCGAGCGGAAGCGGGGACGCACGATGGGTTTGGGAGAAGGACGAGGGATGGAAGCGACTCCTTCCAGGCGATGGGCTCGGATCCTCGCAGGCTCCCACTGACAGGACTGACCCGGTCGGTGGATCAGTGCCCTGGGCCATTGGTGCATCCCATGCACCCACGCCGTTGCTCGCACTTCCATGTTCGCCTTTGAAATCCCCGTCAACGGATCCTCCGGCAGGCTTGTCCGGGGAATCGATCGGGGATCATGATCCGGCCATGCCGTCCCTGTTCCGATTCCTGACTCCCGTGGCCCTGTGCCTCTGCCTCGCTTCCACCGCCGGGCTGGCCCAGACCGGGGAGGATCCCCGACTCGCGCCGCTGCGGAAGCTGATCCAGGACCCGTCCCCCAAGGTCCGTCTCGAGGCCCTCCGCGCCGTGGCGAAGATTCCCACCGGCGAGTCTGCCGCGCTCGCGCTGTCGGCCCTCGATCGCCCGATGGATCCGGGACTCGACTACGCGCTCTGGATGACGATCAACGATCTCTCCGAGCCTTGGATCGCCGCCCTCCAGTCAGGCGCCTGGAAACCCGAGGGGCATGAGAAGCAGCTCGAATTCGCTCTCAAGGCGATCCGACCCGAGCAGGCCAGCCGGGTGCTGAGCCAGTTGCTGGCCACGAAGCCGTTGGCCAAGGATGGCCAGGGGCCGTGGATCGAGCTCATCGGCGCCGCGGGGTCCCCGAAGGAGCTGCGACAGATCTTCGATCAGGTGGTGTCCGGCGGATTCGATCCCGCCACCTCGACCCGGGCCCTCACAGCCCTCGGCGAGGCGGCCCGGCTGCGCAAGGTCCAGCCCGACGGGGATCTCTCCTCCGTGACCCGACTCTTCACGTCGGATGGCGAGCCCATCCAGGTGGCGGCGCTGCGCCTCGCTGGACTCTGGAAGCTGGCCGGGTTCGTGCCGTCGGTCGCTGGAGTGCTGTCGAGCCCCAGCGTGCGTCCTGCGGTCCGCGATGCCGCTCTCGAAACCCTACGCCAGATCGGTGGACCGGACTCCCTCAAGGCCCTGCAGGGCATGGTGGCCTCCTCCAACCCGTCGATGCGCCGTGCGGCGGTGGCGTCCCTCGCCCAGCTGGACCTCAACGCGGCACTGCCCGCGATCATTGCCTTGGCCCAGGAATCCTCCGATGAGACCGAGGCACTCGCGTTCTGGAGATCCGTCCTCGGCGTCAAGGGTTCCGGCAAGCGCATCGCCGAAGGGCTGCCAAAGTCCGGTGTCCCCCAGCCGGTCGCCCGGGCCGGTATGCGCGCCGCCCGCGAGGGCGGTCGCAACGATCTCGATCTCGTCCTCGCCCTGGCCCAGGGATCCGGACTCGCCGGCGAGGCCGGAGGAGCCGCCCGGACCGAGGTCATCCGCGACCTCGCCGCGCGGGCGATGTCCAAGGGTGACCCCCATCGCGGGGAATCCCTCTACCGTCGCAAGGACCTCGCCTGCATGTCCTGCCACGCCATCGGTGGCGTCGGGGCCAAGGTGGGCCCCGACATGACCTCGATCGGCGCCAGTGCCCCCATGGACTACCTGGTCGAGTCGGTCCTCCTGCCGAACGCCAAGATCAAGGAGGGCTACCACAGCGTGGTGGTCACTACCAAGGACGGCACGGAATACACCGGCACGCTGGCTCGCGAGACGCCCCAGGAGCTGGTGCTGCGGCTCGCCTCGGGCGCGGAACAGTCTGTCGCGAAGGCCGACATCGAGAAGCGCGAGCAGGGGACGCTCTCCATCATGCCGGGTGGACTCCTCGATCCGCTGAACGAGCAGGAACAGCTCGACCTTTTCGCCTTCCTGAGCCGCCTGGGCAAGCCGGGCGACTTCGATGCGGCCCAAGGCGGGGTGGCCCGGCTATGGCGGGTTGGACAGACCGTCCACACCGACGCCCAGGCGGGACAGGACCTTTGGCCCCTGACCGCGCCGTGGGACGATCGACGCTGGTCCCCGGCCCCCGCGTTGGTGAAGGGCGTACTGACCCGTGGCCTGATCAACGAGATCACCAAGGCCAGCCCCTGGACCGCCCGTCTCGGGGTCTATGCCGCCACCGAGCTCGTCACCTCCAAGGACGGCATGGTCCGACTCAACCTCAAGGCGGCTCCCGGATCCGAGCTGTGGGTCGATGGTCGGAAGTTGGGGGGCAATGGAACCAGCAGCGCCTCCCTCAAGGCGGGCACCCACCGCATCATCGTCCGCATGGATCCCAAGCAGGTCCCCGACGAGCTGCGCCTTGATTCCCCGGATGGCGCCTTCGTCCTGAACTGACCCCGGGCAGACGTCCACACGCCGCCTGGTTGTGGAACCTCTCTGACGGTGTTCCTTCCGGGCGTCCTGTCCGGGTCTTCGGAGTCCTCCAAGGTTCTGTTCCTGACAAAACCGACTCAATAGACCAGCCGTTCCCACCGTCCAAACCCGCTGGATGACCTTGGCGCTTCCTCGATCTGCACTGGTTCTGCTGGCCCTCGGCCTCCTCGGAGGAGCGGTCGGCTGGGGGTCCATTGATGCCGCGCCAAAGGCCCGTCGTGCGGATCCGAAGGCCGTTTTGGACCCCAACATCGAGTTCCAGGAGCAGCTGCTGCCAGTGATCCAGCAGCGCTGTTGGGACTGTCATGGTGACGGGGCCAAGAAGGGGGACGTCAACTTCGACTCCCAGACGAACCTCACGGCCGTACTGAACGACCGGAAGCTCTGGGAACGGGTGCTCCACACGGTTGGTACCGGAGAAATGCCTCCCAAGAAGAAGGAGCCTCTGACGGCGGAGCAGAAGGACCGCCTGACCGGATGGATCGACCGCACCCTGTTCCCGGTGGATCCCAAGAACCCCGACCCTGGACGCGTCACGCTCCGGCGTCTCAATCGATCCGAGTACAACAACACGATCCGGGACCTGGTGGGGGTCGCCTTCGAGCCCGGGGAGGATTTCCCGGAGGACGATGTCGGCTATGGCTTCGACAACATCGGCGACGTCCTGACGCTGCCGCCCCTGCTTCTGGAGCGGTATCTCGAGGCGGCCGAGGTGGTGCTGGAGGAGGCGATCATCGATGGGCCCAGGACCCACCGGACCCGGCTTGTGAAGGCCTCGCAGTTCCGCGGCGGCAACGACGGCGGGGTGATGCGGGGACTGGCCTCGAACGGGGACCTCACGGCTGAGATCCAGATCCCAGTACCGGGCATCTATCGATTGTCGGTGGTCGCCCATGGGGACCAGGCCGGTGCCGACGACGTGCAGATGGGGGTGCGGGTCGATGACCAGGAGCGGAAGACCTTCGAGGTGAAGGCCCGCTCACGGGAACCCGGGACGTACGACTCCGAGGTGACATTCGACCGGGCGGGAGTCCACCTGCTGACCGTATCGTTCCTCAATGATTTCTACGAGGAGAAGTGGATCGAGAAGCCTCGGGAGGGGAAACCGCCGCTGAAGGAGAAGCAGATCAAGGATCGCAACTTCTGGCTCCACTCGGCCTCGCTGACGGGTCCGCTGAACAGCGATGCGCCGCTCCCGGAGACACACCAGCGGCTTTTCGCGCTGCGGAAACCCGGTATGTCCGAAAGTACCGCAGCCCGACGTGTCCTCGGAGACTTCGCGCGGCGGGCGTGGCGGCGTCCGGTTTCGAAGGAGGATCTCGACCGTCTGGTGGCGCTCTACGAGTCGTCCCGGAAGGCGGGCGATGGTTTTGAAACCGCGGTCCGTCAGGCCATGACGGCGACTCTCGTGTCCCCCCAATTCCTGTTCCGCGGGGAACTTCAGCCCGACCCCGACAATCCGAAGGCGGTCCATCCGGTCGACGAGTTCGCCCTGGCCTCGAGGCTGTCCTATTTCCTCTGGAGCTCGATGCCCGACGAGGAGCTCTTTTCTCTCGCTGCCAAGAGGCGCCTCCGGAAGAACCTCGACGTGCAGGTCCACCGGATGCTGAAGGATCCCAAGGCCCATGCGCTGACCGAGAACTTCGCCGGTCAGTGGCTCCAGCTCCGGAGCCTCGCGATCCTGCAGCCCGACCGCGGCAAATTTCCCGGGTTCTCCGAGGAGCTGCGTCGCGATCTGCGTCAGGAGACAGAGCGGTTCTTCGACGCAATCGTCCGGGAGGACCGTCCGGTCATGGATTTCCTCCTCGGTGACTACACCTTCGTGAACGGTCGACTCGCCAAGCACTATGGAATTCCTGGGGTGGAGGGTGACGCGTTCGTCCGGGTCTCCCTCGCGGGCACGCCGCGTCAGGGCGTCCTGACCCAGGGCAGCATCCTGACCCTGACGTCGAACCCGAACCGCACCTCACCCGTGAAGCGGGGCAAGTGGGTGCTCGAGAACCTCCTTTCAACCCCGCCTCCGCCTCCTCCCCCGAATGTCCCTGAACTGGAAGCAGGCGAGAAGATCACAGGCTCCCTGCGCCAGCGGATGGAGAAGCATCGCGACAACGCCATGTGCGCAAGCTGTCATGCGCGCATGGATCCGATCGGGTTCGCCCTTGAGCATTTCGACGGTGTCGGTGTCTACCGGGAGCGGGATGGCGACCAGGTGCTTGAGACGGCGGGTGAGTTGAGCGCGGGCGAACGGTTCCAGGACCACCGGGAGCTCAACCGGATCTTTGCGACGTCCAAGAAGGACGACTTCCTCCGGTGCCTCTCCGAGAAGGTGCTCACCTACGCGCTGGGTCGGGGACTGGAGTACTATGATCGACCGGCCGTCCGGCGGATCGTCGAGCGTCTCGAACAGGGGGAGGGGCGGTTCTCGGATCTGGTGCTGGGAGTGGTCGAGAGCGTTCCGTTCCAGCAGCGTCGTGGCGAGGGCGACCGACGATAGGTAGGGCGCCCGGGTCTCACTCCACAGGGCACACTTGCGTGCGACGCTGCAACGCGGGTGAGACCGGAGTGGGAGGACGCCAATTCCCCCTGTAACCAACCGATTGCCGGGAGGTCTCGTCGTGCGTCCGCGTCGCGTCCGGGAGGGCTTGCCTCGGTTTGGGGATCCCAACGACGCTTCGCGGTCGATCCAATCCAACATGGCTTCCTCTCAAAAAAACTCCCTGGGCATCTGGCTGGTCGTGGCGGCCCTCGCCGGTGGCGGCTACTGGGGCTACACGAAGTGGAAAGGCGGCAAGGGGACGGCCACGACCGGCACCGCCGAGTTCCGCACCAACACCGTCGCCCGCGGCAACATCACCCAGAGTGTCACCGCCAACGGCGCCCTCAATCCGGTGAAGATCGTCACCGTGGGCAGCCAGATCTCGGGCATCATCACGGAGCTCGGGGCCGACTTCAACACGGTGGTCAAGGAGGGCGATGTCCTCGCCAAGATCGATCCCTCGACCTATGAGCGGAAGTTCGCCCGGGCCGAGGCGGATCTCTCCAGCGCCAAGGCGTCCGAGGCCCTCGCGATCTTCAACCAGAAGCAGGCCAAGCAGCTGTTCGACAGCCGCCTGATCTCCCAGACCGAGTTCGAGCAGACCGCGGTCGCCCTCCTCCAGGCCGAGGCCGGGGTCAAGATGCGGGAGGCCGCCCTCGCCGAGGCGAAGGTCGACCTCGATCGCGCCATCATCTACGCCCCCATCGGTGGCGTGGTGATCTCGCGTCGGGTCGAGGCCGGCCAGACCGTGGCCGCGAGCTTCACCGCCCCCGAACTCTTCCAGATCGCCAACGACCTCACCCGGATGCAGATCGAGGCCGCGGTGTCCGAGGCCGATGTCGGCGGGGTCCAGGAGGGACAGAAGGTCACCTTCCTCGTCGACGCGTTCCCAGGACGCCAGTTCGTCGGCAAGGTCCGTCAGGTCCGCTATGCGCCGACCACGAACCAGAACGTCGTGAACTACATCACGGTGGTCGATGTGAACAATCCGGATCGCAAGCTGCGTCCGGGCATGACAGCCAACGCGTCGATCATCACCGCCGAGCGGACCAACATCGTTCGGATTCCCAATGGGGCCTTCCGGTTCCGTCCTCCCGAGGGCACCAAGATCTCCGGCACCAACGATGCCATCGCCAAGGCCGCGGGGACCAACGCCGTCCCAGGAGTGTCCCGACCGGCCGACCTGCCGACGCCGCCCTGGGTGGCTGAGGGACGGCGTCCGACGGAGGAGGAGCGGAAGAAGTTCGATGAGACGCTGACCCCCGAGCAGCGCGAGCAGATGCGCCAGTTCCGCGAAAGGATGCGGGCCCAGATGTCGCAGGGCGGCGGTGGAGGCGGTGGCATGGGGATGATGGGCATGGGCAGTGGCGGTTCCAGCGCCGCACCCGACGCCCCCGGAATCCGCACCATCTATGTGGTCGACGCCGAGGCGTCCGCGCCCGGAAAGCCGGCGATCAAGGCGGTGTCGGTCCGCACCGGCATCAGCGACGGTTCGAACACGGAGGTCATCGAGGGCCTCAAGGAAGGTGAAATCGTTGTGACAGGTCTGGCCGTGGCCGAAACCGCGCCCAGCACCGCGGGATCGATGCCCCGCGCCGGTTCTCCTCTCGGTGGCAGTCCGTTCGGAGGCGCCCCTCGCATGCGCTGACGACAATCCCAACGGAACCTCCCCGCACCCCGACACCCCATGGTCCCGGTCATCCAGCTGGTCGACTTCCGGAAGAGCTACATCACCGGCGAGGTCGAGGTACAGGCCGTCCGGGGGGTCACGCTCACGATCAACCCCGGCGAATTCGTCGCCATCATGGGCTCCAGCGGCTCGGGCAAGAGCACGCTGATGAACACCATCGGCTGCCTCGATCGTCCCACCGGCGGCAAATACCTCCTCGATGGCATTGACGTCGGGTCCCTCAACCGCGACGAGCTGGCGGACCTCCGGAACCAGAAGATCGGCTTCGTGTTCCAGGGGTTCAATCTCCTGGCCCGGACCACCGCGCTCGAGAATGTCGAGCTGCCGATGCTCTATCGTCGGGGTGGCCAACGCTTCACAAACCCCCGGGAGCGCGCCCTCAAGTCCCTCGAACGGGTCGGCCTGGGCAAGCGGACCGACCACACCCCCAGCCAGCTCTCCGGCGGACAGCAGCAGCGCGTGGCCATCGCCCGGGCCCTGGTCAATGAGCCGACCCTCCTGCTCGCGGACGAGCCGACCGGCAACCTCGATTCCCGGACGAGCATCGAGATCATGGACATCTTCCAGGAGCTCAACGCTGCGGGCATGACCCTGGTCATGGTCACCCACGAGCTCGACATCGCCAGCTACTCGACCCGCATGGTCGTGATGCGCGATGGCCGCGTGGTGACCGACCGCCCGGTGGAACAGCGGCTCAACGCCAAGGAGGAGCTGGCCCGGCTCACACAGGAGCAGGCCGCCGTCAAACTCGCCTGACCGGACCGTCCATGATCATCCTCGCCGCCTTCAGGATCGCCTTCACGGGCCTGCGTCGGAACCTCCTCCGATCGCTGCTCACCATGCTGGGCATCATCTTCGGCGTCGCCGCCGTCATCGCGGTCGTCAGCCTCGGCAATGGGGCCAAGGCCCAGGTCGAGAAGCAGATCTCCACGCTCGGCCAGAATGTCGTGATGGTCATGTCGGGCGCCGCCTCGCGTGGTGGGTTCCGCATGGCCTTCGGGACGTCCGGGACCCTGACCCTCGGGGACTTCGACTCGATCCGGAAGGAGGTCGAGGGTGTCGCCGGCGTCAGCCCCGAGGTCCGCAGCTTCGCGCAGGTCGCGGTCGGCAACCAGAATGCCAACCCCCAGATCATGGGCGTCGGATCCGACTACGCCGAAATCCGCACGTGGCGCTTCGCGTCCGGCGACAACTTCACCGAGGCCGACGTCCGCAACGCCAACAAGGTCGCCCTGATCGGGAAGACGACCGCCACCCAGCTCTTCGGGGGCGAGGATCCGGTCGGACAGATCCTCCGCATCAAGAATGCTCCGTTCCGGATCGTCGGCCTCCTCTCTCCCAAGGGTGTGAACATGATGGGCAGCGACCAGGACGACGTTGTCCTCGTGCCCTACACCAGCGCCATGAAGCGTCTGACGGGTGACACCACGTTCCGGTCACTCCTCGTCCAGGCCGTCGAACCGACGCTGCTGTCCTCGGTCCAGGCCCAGATCACGGAGCTCCTGCGCCAGCGGCATCGCATCCAGCCCGGACGTGACGACGACTTCCTGGTCCGCACCCAGCAGGAGATCAGTGAGTTCGCGACCGAGACCTCCCGGGTCCTGACGCTGCTGCTCGGTGGCGTGGCGGGCGTGTCGTTGGTGGTCGGCGGCATCGGCATCATGAACATCATGCTCGTGAGCGTGACGGAGCGGACCCGTGAGATCGGCCTGCGTCTGGCGGTCGGGGCGCGGGGACGGGACATCCTGCTGCAGTTCCTGATCGAGGCGCTGACGCTCTCGGTGGTGGGCGGACTGCTTGGGATCGGTCTGGGCTGGTGGGCATCCGACTGGCTGTCGGGCATGATGCAGAGTCCGACGCTCATCGCGGCGAACTCGGTGGCCCTGGCGTTCGGCTCGGCGGCGATGATCGGGATCGTGTTCGGATTCTTCCCGGCGATGAAGGCCTCGCAGTTGGATCCGATCGAGGCACTGCGGTACGAGTGATGGGGAATGTGGGGCGAGGGACTCCTCGCAGGGGGAGAAGGTCCTTGCTCGGCGAGGACTCACACGGAGGCGTGGCGACGCGGGGGGGGCGGAGAGAGGCAAGGGCCGCGGGAACTGGCGATTGCGAAGCCAAAGGCCTCCGTGGCTGGGTGATGCGGTGCCCTGCAGGGAGCCCCCTCCACCGAGGGTGCCTTGTGCCCTTGGTGGGTCGTGCATTCGACCGGCTTTGGTGCTGGGGGTCCGAGAGGTTCCTTCCTAGGCTAGCCCCATGATTCGACGTCTTCTCGGGAGACTGCTCCTTGGCATGATGGCTTTGGGGTGGCTTGTTTCCGCGGTCGCCCAGGTCCCGATCCCGCCTCCGGCCAATCCGTGGGCCGCCG
>CAZZKQ010000116.1:0-8990 GCA_964654875.1 uncultured Verrucomicrobiota bacterium
AGCACGACCTTCCCCCGAAGCCGGGCCATCGAGGTGGACTTGTCGTCGATCCAGACCGTCCCCGGAGGAAACTCCGGAACCATGGGTTGGGTCCGCTGGAACCTGGCGGTGTCCATGCGCCGTCCCACCGCATCCCTCCACCGGTTCGACTGTTCGGCCGTAAGGAGTCGGGGCGCGGCAACATCCTCGGCGGTCCGCAGGCGCTTCCACGATTCGAACAGGGCGGTATCCGGTGTGCCGGCCTGGACCGTCTTTCCCGCCTGCAGGGCGATCTGGTCGGTCTGGGCCGCGAGCGCAGTGAGCTTCCGTTGCTGTTCTGGGGTGAGGTCGAGGAACCGGGCCACCTCCTCGCGCAGGAGGGCGCGTCCACCCTGGGCTTGCAGCTCAAGCTGTCGGAGTCGTTGCAGCGCCGAGTCACCGAGCTGCTTTCGCAGACCCGTGGCGAGCCGTTCCTCGAGGCGTGCCATCACCGGATGCTGTTCCACCTCTCCCGGCGGATGGTTGGTGGCCCAGTCGCCATCGAGTTCCCGGATCAGGGCATCAAGGGAGGTCGTCTGCGCCGGCGTGACCCCCATCTCCTTTTGTCCCTCGATGGAACGGGCCAGCTTCAGGAGGGCCCTGGGCACCCGGGTCTCGGTGGGGGGGAGGGCCCTGAGCTCCAGCGCCTCCGCGGCCTGGACCACCCACGAAGCGGCCCACACTCCCATCCCAATCAACAGGACGCCCCAGAATCGTCGTCCGCACGGACCCGGGTGGGGACAATCCCTGGCGCACCCACGCGACGCGGCGCCGAAGCGGCCCTCCCCCTCGGCCACGTTTCGATGCCGTACGGGAGAGGTCACGGGGTGCGGCTCAGGACTCATGGTTCGATGCGCAGTGGATGGGGAACTGAGGGGGCTGACGTGGAAATGCTCGCCTCTGATGGTGGCCTCTGTCCAGTCGGGGTACCCCGTCCACAACCGGGCAGGGGAGTCGTCGGGAAGAGGTTCCCAATGCCGGGGCGGTCTGTGCCACTGCGCTGTCGACAAGGTTGGGGCCAGCCGTGAAGGCTGCTCCTCCTCCGGCTTCAAGATCCGATGTCACCTCTCCATCCATCGCAGGTCCTCCGGATTGTCTCCCGAAGGGAATGGTTCGGTTTGGCACTGCTGGTTTGGAGCTGGGTTGCCGCCAGCGCGGAGCCGACCTTCAACCGGGACGTGGCACCGATCCTGTACCGGCACTGCACGCCGTGCCACCAAACGGGATCCGCCGGACCGTTCCCATTGCGGACCTATGAAGAGGCGCGGTCGAAGGCGCCCCAACTGCTGAAGGCGATCGAGTCGCGGACGATGCCGCCCTGGATGCCCGAGCGGGGCCATGGCGACTTCATCGGTGAGCGGCGGCTGGCCGATGCGGAGATCCAGGTCATCCGGTCCTGGGTCGCCGCGGGTTCGCCGGAGGGGCGGGCCGAGGACCGTCCGGAGCCTCCGGCACCGCCCCGGGAATGGTCCCTGGGGACGCCGGATCTGATCCTCGACTTCCCGGAATCCTACCCGCTGGGTCCGGAGGGGCGGGATGTCTACCGGAACTTCGTGGTGCCCATCCCTTCGGGCACGAACCGTTTCGTGCGCGCCTTCGAATTCCAGCCGGGGAATCCCGCGGTCCACCATGCGCGTCTGCTGTTCGATGCGTCGGGGGAGTCCCGTCGACGGGACTCGGCCGATCCGGTCTGTGGATTCGGGGGCACCATGCCTCCGGCGCGGTTTCCGCCGGGACATCTTCTGGGATGGGTCCCGGGCCGTTCCGCGACGGTGCTGCCCGATGGGATGTCGTGGCCGCTCGACGGGGTCGGGGATCTGGTCATCCAGCTGCATCTGCAGCGGACGGGTCATCCCGAGACGATCCGGCCGCGTCTGGGACTCTATCTGACGAACCGGCCTCCGACCCAGGTGCCTGTGCTGCTGGGGCTTCTGGCGCAGACGATGGACATCCCGGCCGGGGCCACGGACTACACGGTGGTTCGGAGCGTGCGTCTGCCGGTCGACGTGGATCTGCTGGCGGTCCTGCCCCATGCGCACCTGCTCGGGAGGCGGTTCGAGTTCACGGCGACGCCTCCGGCCGGTGAGCCCCGATCGCTGCTGCGGATCCCGGACTGGCGGTTCCACTGGCAGGATGAGTATCGCTACGCGCGGCCGGTGCCGCTGTCGGCGGGCACCGTGCTGGAGATGCGGGTCACGTACGACAATTCCGCGGGCAACCCGTCGAACCCCAACGTGCCGCCGCGTCGGGTGCTGCATGGTCCGGACTCGGCCGACGAGATGGGGGAACTGTGGCTTCAGCTCCTGCCCAAGGACGCCGCGGGGGCGTCAGCGCTCCGAAGGCTGCACCGGGAGCTGACCCAGCAGGAGATCGTGGCGGACTTCGGGGTCCGGATCGGCCGGGAGCCGTCGAACGCGGCGTATCGCCTGGAACGGGGCAAGGCGCTCGGGGCGCTTGGGCGACAACAGGAGGCGTTCGAGGATCTGAATCGTGCGGTCGAGCTGGATCCGCAACTCGCGGAGGCCCACCAGTACATCGGTGTGAGCTTCCTGGAACGCCGCCTCTTCACGGAAGCCCGGATGGCCTTCGAGGAGGCGCTGGCCTTGGATCCCAGGCTCCCTCGGTGTCATGTCGGTCTCGGCCTCATCGCCGAGGCGGAGGGGGATCCAGCATCGGCCGAGCGTCATCTGTCACGAGCGCTCGAGCTGAACCCTGCCGATGAGGCGATCCGGCGGAAGCTGTCAGGATTGCGCGGAAGGAAAGGGGTGGGATCTCCCCCGTCTCCCTGAGGCGGGGTGGCCAACCGCTCTCGTGCCCGGATGGCCTTGGGTCAACGGGTGGTCCGGACCGTCCCGAGACTCCGCCCGCTGGCGTCCTGGATCCGGGTCGACGTGGAGTCCTTGGACACCGTCGTGGTCATGCGGCCGAGGGTCCGACCGGAGCTGTCGGTGAAGGTGGTGTTGACGGTGTTTCCCGAGACTCGGCTCTCGGCCCGACCTTGAAGACGCCCAGAGGAGTCCTCGTAGCGGATACGGGTGCCCGAGGAGGAGGTTGTGGTGACAGCCCGTCCTACCGTCCTCCCCGAAGCATCGGTCACGGTGCTCTGGGAGGTGGTCCCGTTGGGTGAGGTGCGGATTGTGCCCTCGGATCGTCCGGAGGCGTCATTCATCCGGATCGTTGTCGTGGTGCCCGAAGCCGTTGTGGTGGCGTGTCCCGTGGTGCGCCCCGAGGCGTCCTGGAGGGTGCTTCTTGACAGGGCCGGCGGCTGCAGGCTGATGAGGACCTCCGATCGCCGGGTCGTGGGCGATTGGCCAAGCAGGGGAAGAACAACCAGGAGGGGCAGTGCCACGGACGAAACGGTTTTCACGGCGGTCTGAGTGGGGGGAGTGGACTCCGGCCCTTGTTGGATATTCAAGCGCCAGCCGCTCCGAGAACGGCATGGACAGGGGTTGGATGGCGGAGTGACCCTGACGGTCACGACCCACCCGGGAATACCCAGTTGGGTCGCATCCTTCCTGCCATGGCCCTCTCCCCACTCGCCGGTCGCCCAGCCCCAAAGGAACTCATCCTCGATCCGCAGCGGCTCATCGCCGACTACCTTGACACGAAGCCTGACGTCTCCGATCCGACACAGCGGGTCTCGTTCGGCACCAGCGGTCACCGCGGAACTTCCCGTAATGGCACCTTCAACGAGGCCCACATCCTGGCCATCACCCAGGCGATCTGTGAGTTCCGCCATCAGCAGGGCACGACGGGTCCGCTCTTCCTCGGGAAGGATACCCACGCGCTGTCGGGTCCGGCCCAGCAGACAGCCCTTGAGGTCCTCGCTGCCAATGGAGTGCCGTCCGTCATTCAGTCTGGTGACGGGGTGACGCCGACCCCGGTCATCTCGCGCTCGATCCTTGTGCACAACCGCGGGCGCACCTCCGGTCTGGCGGATGGCATCGTCATCACCCCGTCGCACAACCCGCCCGAGGACGGGGGCTTCAAATACAATCCGCCGAACGGCGGTCCGGCGGACTCCGACGCCACCCGCTGGATCCAGGATCGGGCGAACGAGCTCCTGAGGGGTGGTCTCTCCGGTGTGCGCCGCCTCACCCTGGAGGCAGCGCGGCGGTCCGGGACGATCCACGAGCAGGACCTGGTCACGCCCTATGTCGAGGATCTGGGTTCGGTCATCGATCTCGACGCCATCCGCTCGGCCGGGTTGCGGCTCGGGGTGGATCCCCTGGGAGGGGCCTCGCTGCCGTACTGGGAACCCATCCAGCGTCGTTACGGACTCGATCTCCGCATCGTCAACCCGAGGCTCGACCCCACCTTCGGGTTCATGACGGTGGACCACGACGGCAAGATCCGGATGGACTGCTCGAGTCCCCATGCGATGGCGGGGCTGCTGGGCCTGAAGGATGAGTTCCAGGTCGCGTTCGCGAGCGACCCGGATGCGGATCGGCACGGGATCGTGACGCCTTCGGTCGGGCTCATGAACCCGAACCATTATCTCGCGGTGGCGATCGACTATCTGCTGACGCATCGGCCGGAGTGGTCCGCCTCGGCCGTGGTCGGGAAGACCCTTGTGAGCAGCGCGCTGATCGACCGGGTTGTGGCGCGACTGGGGCGTCATGTGCGCGAGGTGCCGGTCGGGTTCAAGTGGTTCACCCCGGGCCTGTTCGACGGCTCGTTGTGCTTCGGTGGCGAGGAGAGTGCCGGTGCGAGTTTTCTGCGTCGCAACGGGTCGGTGTGGTCGACCGACAAGGACGGCCTGATCCTGTGCCTGCTGGCCGCGGAGATCACGGCGGTGACGGGCGCGGATCCGGGTCGGTATCACCAGCGACTGGTCGAGGCCTGTGGGGCGTCGTGGTACACGAGGATCGACGCCCCGGCCTCACCGGCCGAGAAGGCGACGTTGTCGAAACTGTCACCGGAGGCGGTCACGGCAGACTCCTTGGCTGGCGAGCCCATCACGGCGCGGTTGACCCGTGCGCCTGGCAACGATGCGCCGATCGGGGGGCTGAAGGTGACGACGGCCAACGGCTGGTTCGCCGCCCGGCCCTCCGGCACGGAGAACCTCTACAAGATCTACGCCGAGAGCTTCGTGGGGGAGGCCCACCTGGACCGGCTGGTCGGCGAGGCGAAGCTGCTGGTGGGTCAGGCACTGGGGCAATGGGCCTGAGTCATCGATCCGACGGGGTGTTGGCATGCCCGGAGGGGGTTGTGCGGCAAGATGGGTCGGGCCTTCAGCCCAGTTGCGGAATCGCCCTCGATCCCCGTCAATCGGCGGGCCCATGACGCCCACGCATCCGCTCGAAACCCTCGTTGCCGCAACCCATACGCCTTTTGACGATCACGGAGCCCTGCGCCTGTCCATCGTCGAACGCCAGGCGGAGCATCTCCTGCGCACCGGGATCGACACGGTGTTCATCGGGGGCACCACGGGTGAGTTCTCGTCGCTGTCCACCGACGAACGCCTCGCGCTGTCCACCCGATGGGGTGAGGTGGTGACCGGGACCCCGATGCGGGTGGTGGTCCATGTGGGTTCGACCCGGGTCGAGGAATCCCAGGCTCTGGCGCGTCATGCTGCGTCCCATGGGGCGGTTGCCGTCTCCGCCCTCGCGCCGTTCTATGTGAAGCCCCGATCGGTGGAGGAGCTCATCACGGTCTGCTCGGCGATCGCCTCGGCCGTTCCGGATCTGCCGTTCTACTTCTACGACATCCCGGCCCTGACGGGGGTCCACCTGTCGATGCCCGACTTCCTCGCGCGGGCTCGCGAACGCATTCCGAACCTCGTGGGCCTCAAGTTCACGAATCCCGATCTCATCGCCTACCAGTCCTGCCAGCGTGCCGGTGGAGGTTTCTGGGATCTGCCGTGGGGGATCGATGAATCTCTGCTCGCCGCCCTCGCCGTCGGGGCCCGGGGTGCGGTGGGCAGCGGCTACAACTTCGCGGGTCCCCTGTACCGGCGTCTCTTGGCGGCGTTCCAAGGTGGGGATCTCGTCGCTGCGCGGGAGGAACAGTATCGCGGGGTGCAGGTGGTCGAGACCCTCGCCCGACGCGGCTACATGGCCGGTGCCAAGGCCGTGATGCGCCGGCTCGGAGTGGATGTCGGTCCCGTCCGGGCCCCGCTGGCCCGATTGGATTCCGAGCAAGAGACGGCGCTGCTGTCGGATCTGGACCGGATGGGCTTCTGGCACTGGGTGGCCGTCGGGCCGCACTGAAGGGCCGACATCAGTCCCTGCCGGCTCGAGTGGGTTTCTCGACGATTGGGTGGATTCGGATGGGTGAGGCCGGGATTGGCCGTGTCTGTCCCCGGTTCAGCCCGGATACCGCATGTCGTCGACCTCCGGGACAAGGCCTCGAGGGACAAGGTCGAGGATCCGCGGGTGTGTTTCGCAGATCCGGGCGAGATCGAGCCGATCCTTCTGGCGTTTGGTCGCGCGCCTCTTCGGATCGGAAGCGGCCCAGATCTTGCCTTGGACGAGGTCCTCGAGGCGCGCAATCGGAAGTCGGACACCGAAGATCTCTCCAGGTTCGGCCCGGGACGGAAAGGATCCGTAGCGGTTGTTGATGGTGATCTGGATCCGGAGACGGCTGCCGGGTAGGACGGCGTTGATCGAGTGCGGGTGTTCCTCCACGACGAATCCGGCAGCCTCCAGTGCTGGCGCGACACCCGTCGCTGCAGTGATGGCGAAATCGGCGTCCAACGTCACAACCGGGTCGACGTATTGATTCACCGCGAGTCCCCCGATGAGGCAGAATGGGACCCCGGAACCCGAGAGGGCCTGGACCACACGGCTCAGGTCGTCGCTGCGCCCGGTGATGCCGGCGAAGAACTCAGATTCAGACATCATACCCTGGGAGGAGCTTGGCGCGTTCACTCTCCGCCGGACAGGTCCAGTTTCCAGCCGCGTTCGCGCAGGAGGTCCAGGAGGACGGCGCCGAGGATGACGAGTCCGAGCACGACCTTCTGGGTGTAGCTCTCGACGTTCATGAGGTTCATCCCGTTCTGGATGACGGCGATCACGAAGGCGCCCACGAGTGTGCCGAACATCCGGCCGGTCCCTCCATTGAGACTCGCCCCGCCGACCACCACTGCGGCGATCACATAGAGTTCATACATGTTCCCGAAGGTCGGGGATCCGCTCTTCAGCTGGGAGGCGAGCACCACGCCTCCGAGACCGGAGAGGAGTCCACTCACGACATAGGCGGTGAGGATGACGCGTCGCACCGGCACGCCGGAGTAGCGCGAGGCGACGCGGTTGCCGCCGACGGCGTAGAGGTGTCGTCCGAGCACCGTGCCCGACATGACGAGGTGGGCTCCCCCGTAGAGCAGGAGCATCAGCAGGACGGCGATCGGGAGTCCGAACGGACCGGTGCCCCGTCCGAGCCAGACGAAGGCGTCGGGCACCTGGTAGACCGACTGGCCGTGGGTGAGCAGGTAGGCCCCACCACTGGCCACCAGCATCATCGCAAGGGTCACGATGAAGGGAGGAAGCCGGAACACGGTGATCAGGGTGCCCGTGACGCCTCCGGCGATGCCGGTTGCGAGGATGGCGACCATGCAGCAGCCGGTCATTCCCCAGGCGGTGGCCTGCTGGGCTCCGGCGATGTCGCGGATCCCGAGCGTTGCGAGCACGGCGGCGAGGGCGATGAGGCTGCCCACCGAGAGGTCGATGCCACCGGTGATGATGACCAGGGTCATGCCGATCGCGACGATGGCGATCACGGCGATCTGGTTGGCGATGTTCAGCAGGTTGTCCCGCTTGAGGAAATTGGGCCACCGGTAGGCGGTCGGCTGTTCGATCCGGGGTCGGCCCAGGGCCGGGAAGTCCGTCGGCACGTCGGCGAAGACCATCCAGGAGGCGCTGGTGGCGTCGCAGGCGATGGCGTCGAGCGGACCCTCCGCCGCGGCCGCCTGGAGTGCCGCCTTGGCGGTCCTGGGATCTCCCGTGGCGAGGCGCACCTGCGCGCCGCCGCGGGTGAGGTCGGCCTGGAGGGCCTCGCCGAAGGCGATGGCGTCGGCCTGGTCCGGGACGGCGACGAGGATGCGTGCTCCGTTCCGGTGCCGCTTCAGAAGATCCGAAGCAAGGGTCCGGCCGGCGTCGGCCCCGGTCGGGCGCTGGTCACTCTGGGTGGCGACGCTGAAGAAGGCGCAGAGGAGCGCGAGGACCAGCACCATGCCGTAGTCGGCGAGCAGGCGGGACAGGAGGCTCGGGGAGGAGCGCATTCAGAGCGTCCCGGTCTTCAGGAACTCGTGTCGGACCGGAGCCGTGACACGGAGACCGCCCGGGGAGATGAAGGTGACGGTGCCGGCTCCGAACTCGACGGTCTTCACCTCGTCGAACCCGGGGGGCACGCGGACCACGCCCTGGATGTAGTTCACCACGGTCGGCCGGTCCGCCGAGAGGTCGATGGCGGTCCGGATGCCCTCGCGGGTGAGGACGTTGGGCGTGGTCGACGCGGCGAGGCCGTCGGCCCAGTGGCCGGTGATGTCCTCGATGCCGACGCAGTTGTTCCGTCCCAGCCATGGCATCCCATGGCGTCCATGGTTCTCGAGCCAGAAGAGCGTCCCGGTCAGCATGCTGGGATCCTTCAGGGCGAACCACATCCAGCCCTGATCGCGCCGGGTGGCGGTCACCCATGCCCGCTCGCCCGGGGCGTTCAGCAGCAGGACGAGGTCCGCGAATCCCTTCCGGGCGGGCAGCGAGCCGAGGTCGGCATCGGCCGCGCCTTTCCAGGCGGCAGGCACCTTGTGGAGATCCGTGAAGCGGGCACCGATCTGGAGCGCCTGGTACTCGGCCTTGGCGGGGTCGCTGAAGAGTCCGGGGGCCACCATGCCGAACCGGAACGGACTGGTGGAAATGCGGAAGGCCCCATCGGTCTCGGGCATCGCCAGCGTGGCGTGGTGTCCGAGCGGGGCGGGGCCGGCGAAGCCCTCGATCCGATGCCGCGAGTAGACGACGTTCTCGCCGTCGCCG
>CAZZKQ010000117.1:0-8964 GCA_964654875.1 uncultured Verrucomicrobiota bacterium
GGCGGTCATCGCCCGTGTTACCCCGCCGGGGAAGCGCCAGCGGGCCCCTTCGCGCCTGGCCGTGAGCCCGTTACTGCACGAGATCCAGCCAGTCGCGCCCCGTCTGCCGGTGACACCCGTGGAAAAAACGATCACGTCTGGGTTGTTGCGATCGACACGGATCCGGCCCGGCAGGAGGATGGACCCGTCGGCCAGGAGGCTGACGACGCCGCGGGCGCCGCAATCCGACACAGTGGCAGACGTGTTATGACATGACACAGGCGCTTCCGCGCCCGAGACGATGACAGAGAATAAGGCGGCTTCGACCGCATGAAGGATCTCAGGCATGGCCAATGCTCCCTTCTGCTTCATCAGGCAACCGGTCCGCTGCGGCGTTATTGCCCCGCCGATTTGCCGAACTCCCCGGTAGAAAGGTATCGAAGCGTTCCCGATCAAGGAGGGTTCCGTGAAAGTCGAATTCGGCGGTGAAACCATACCGCTCAACTGTCGCGTGGAGGACGAGGCCTACTGCCGGTTCCTGGCGGAAAAGATTCGGGCGTTGGCCGTTCACCATTCTGCGGGAAACGGCCGACTCGCGGCCGCAGAGCTCCTTTTGCTGGCAGCCATGGCCATGGCTGACGAGCTTTACGGAGGTGAGTACGAATCCACTCAGACATACGCCGCTGAGGCCCCGGATGTTCAGGAAGAGCGGGCAGCGTTGCAGAGCGTCTTCAAGCATTTTTGAGCGTTCCGTTAGGCATCGGCAGTACGTGGCTGGATCTGGAACAGGCTGATCCGATCAGCCAGCGTTCGGATGTCCTGAGTCGCATGGCTGGCGGGAAAACAGGTCGCGATTGGTTGCTGCCGCCGGATCGCCATCGGAACGCTTGTGTCCGTTCGGACGAAGCCCAGCGAGCGCGGTTCAGCTTTGAGAAATCGCCTCAGGACGCTACCGAACTGGCTTGTGAGAAGTTCCGCCTCGGCGGCCGTCTGCACCATATTGGGGGTGATCACGACCCGGGCGCGCAAGGCGAACGGAAGTGCCTTGACGACCGCGTAGGCGTCCATGATCGACGTCGGTTCGGGCTTGACGACCAGCAGTACCAAGTCCGAGAGGTCGACGAAGTCGATCACGTTGGCCTCGATACCAGCACCGAGATCGATGAACACGGTGTCGTAGGAGAGCGCTGTCCGGGCGAGCGCCTCCTTGATGCGCCGACGCTCGAGATAAGTCGTATTGACGGTCGGGCCGTGCGATGGCCGCCCGCTGACCACCGAGCATCCGATCATGTTTGCGGGCGTAATCACGTCCTTGAACTCTGCGTCCCCGAGAATGAAATCGTTCAGATGGCGTCTGGTCACCAGCCCTATCTGGATGTCGATATTCGCGAGGCCGAGATCGCCATCGAAAATAAGCACGCTGCGTCCCTGCATTGCGGTAGCATGCGCAAGATTGGCGGTCAGGAAAGTCTTTCCGACGCCGCCTTTGCCCGAGAGTATGGATACGACCTTGACCATGGCGCGACTATGCCTGCAGGTTGAATGCGAGTTTCAAGGTGTTCGGGTCCGATGCGGATATTTTCTCCGTCAGCATCCGCGACTGCTGTAGACCCACAAGGGTGAACCGCTCGAGGATCAGAGCATTCAAAAGGGTTCCCAGTCGCCGGGTGACATCGCATTTGGTGACGATTGCGTTCTCGACACCGCACCGGCGCACCGTGGCCAGGTTGTCGGCCGTCTCCCGCGCTTCCAGCCCGGCCGGTACGACCATGAGCGGAACCGCTGCGAGCCGATGCGCCAACGTGAGCGCATCATCGACATCCATGACCCGCCAGGGATGGATCGAAGGCGCGTCGGCAAGAATGCAATCGACGCGACCGACGCCCCGCAAGGCGGCGTCGGTGTGCTCTGCCTTCTCGAAGCTCACCAACGGCAACCCCAATAGGCTGGCCAGATGAGCAAGCTGCGAATCGCCACCAAGTCGGTCCTTCTCCAGGCTGGCGAGCACGACGCGTTTGCCTGCTCCGAGCAACGTCGCAGCAGCCTTGGCGATTGTCGTGGTCTTCCCGGCACCGGGCGGTCCAAGGAACAGAAGTCCTCGGCTTTCGATCGCGAAGTCGACGAAAGGACGGATCTTCAGACGGCTGCGGACATAGGCGTCGATCAGGTCGCCTGGATCGTTCGCCGGACACTCTGCCGCAAATTGCTCGAGCCTGGCCAGAACGGCGCCGTCGAACCCCGCAGCCTGCATGCGCCGCTTGGCGATATCGACGACTGGCTCCTTGGAGACGACGATCGCATCCGGCAGCGAAACGGTGAACTCGACCGAACGCGATTTGACGCCGCCATCGACGCGAACGACCAGCGCATCGTCCCCGAAATTGTCCTTGATGTAGCTGTAGCCTTCGGCAATCGAAGACGCGGTGAAGGTCGCGGTCCGCATCAAAGCCTCTCCACGATGATGAGGTCTATCGAGTCATCGATCTCGCTTTGGGCGAGGACCGGGGTCGGCAGCCTCTGGCGTCGAACAAGATCGGCGATCCCCGGCCGAAACTGATCGGGGACGACGAGCGCCGGCGGCGTCGTCGTACTGCGCGATCTTTCGCGCTGCCCAACCGTGTCGATGAGGCGCGCAAGATCCGCGGCAGACCCTCCGACATGGGTCGCTCCGTCATGGTTACGGGGCACATAGAGATAGGCAGACAGGCGCAGATCGACCTGATCCGCGAAATGGAGACAGATCGTGCGTCTGATCCGGCGACGCACGAGCTCGACCAGTTCGCCTTGGTCGCGCGCCTTGGGCGCACAATCGGCGCATGCCTCGATTATTTCAGGCAGGCTGCGAATGGGAACCCCGTCCTGGAGAAGGGCGCGCAGGACGCCCTGCAGCGACGAGACGGTAACGGGCGACGGCATTACCGCCTGTACCAGCTTCTGATTCTCCTCTCCGAGCCCATCGATGAGTTTCTGCACCGCGGCAAAGCTGAGCAGCTGGGGGAGTTGCCTACGAACGACCTCGCCCAGATGCGTGACAAGGACGGCCAATGCATCGACAGCAGTCGCCCCCCGCTCCTCGGCTGCCGCCTGCCAATCGGGATCTATCCATAACG
This sequence comes from uncultured Verrucomicrobiota bacterium, assembly GCA_964654875.1. Classification (GTDB taxonomy): domain Bacteria; phylum Verrucomicrobiota; class Verrucomicrobiia; order Limisphaerales; family UBA9464; genus UBA9464. Next base: position 3,090 of record CAZZKQ010000117.1, read on the forward strand.
CCGGAAGTCCAAAGGCCGGATCGGTCGCCTCTATCCCGGAGAACGGAAAATGGGTGCCGCCCGGATTGAGGACTAGCAACCGTTCGGGCATCAGCCGCCCTCCGGCGATCCGTTGTTCGCGCAGGTAGACCGCATATTCGTCATCCGCGAGCTGGACATTATCTTGGACGCGGATCGAAGGCACAACGATTCCGAATTCCCTGGCGATCTTCCGGCGCATGTTCTTGATCGCGTTGACGAGCGCAAGCCCATCGTCCCTGCGCAGCATCCCGAGCAAGGCGTAGCCCAATTCGAGGCGCAGTTCGTCGAAGCGCATCTCGTCGGAAACCTCGGCGCTCGCATCCGTCGGCGTAGCTGTCGTCCCGGCTGCTATGGCGCCCGCGCCCGGGCCGGAACCGATCTGGGCAAGGGGCTCGGCATGCACGACCCGGGCGAGCAGCAATCCTGCGCCGACCATCGTCGTGGCGATCGTCAGGAACAGCAGGGTGGGCATGCCAGGGACGAGGCCAATGAGGACGAGGATGGCGCCCGCCACCACCAAAACGTCCGGATATCGGGCGAATTGGCGAGAAATTACGCTGTCCGCAGCCTCTGTCGCACCCGTCTTGGTAATGATGAGACCCGTGGCAGTCGCGATGATGAGCCCCGGAATTTGAGCGACCAGCCCATCGCCAACCGAAAGCGTCGTGTACACCTTGAGTGCCTCGCCGAAGGTCAAGCCGCTTTGGGCCATGCCCACGATCAACCCGCCGGCGATATTGACGATGATGATGATGATTCCGGCGATCGCGTCGCCCTTGACGAACTTCGAAGCGCCGTCCATCGCTCCGAAGAACGCGCTCTCCTCCTCGAGATTTCTGCGCCGGCGACGCGCCTCCGTGTCGTTGATGAGACCCGCCGAAAGATCGGCATCGATAGCCATCTGCTTTCCCGGCAGCGCGTCGAGGGTGAAGCGTGCGCCAACTTCGGCGATGCGCCCTGAACCTTTGGTGATCACCAGGAAGTTGATCACCATCAGCACGGTAAAGACGATCGTGCCGATCGCAAGATTGTCGCCCATCACGAAATGACCGAACGCCTCGATCACACGACCGGCGCTCGCAGCTCCGTTGTGGCCCTCGGACAGGATCAATCGCGTGCTCGCCACGTTGAGCGCGAGCCGAAACGTCGTTATGACAAGCAGGACGGTTGGAAACGAGCTGAAATCGAGAGCGCTGCGGACGAAGATGGTCAGCGAGAGGATTACCAGCGATCCGGCAAGCGATAGGGTGAAGAAGGCATCTAGCAGCCCGGCCGGGATTGGCAGGATGAGGATCGCGACGACGCCGAGAATGCCCAGGCTGAGCAGGCTCGGGCCGGCCCGCGACCGGTCGAGCATCCCCCCGGCGGCTGCAAGCGCTTCGCGCAGGGCGATGACACCGCTACGCACCGTATCGCTCCAGTTTGTTTCTAAGGGTCTGGATCGAGATTCCCAGGATCGTGGCAGCGCGGGTACGATTTCCGTAGCAGTGCTCCAACGTCGCCTTGATCAATTGCTCTTCGAGATCGGCGATGGAACGCCCCACAAACGCGTCGATCGCCACTTGCGGGCGGTCAGTGGACGCTTTTCCGGGTGCGGATCCGAGGGGCGAGGAGACGGGTTCCGGGGGCGGGACGGATTGAGGGGCCAGGCCTTGTTCAGAGGGTTCGGAAAGGACGGCCGAGAGGGGTGTCTCGGGCGCCGGCATCGTGGCGGTAGCCGACGGGATGCTTGATGCAACCCGTTCGGCATAGCTGCGGCTTGCGAGCGCTGCCCCCTGATTCCGCGTGAAGACGATATCGGCTGGATCTATCCGCGAGGTTTCTGCGATCAGGATCGCACGATACATCGTGTTTTCGAGTTCTCTCACGTTGCCCGGCCATGCGAACGATTCGAGCTTGGCGATAGCTGCGGTATCGATGGTCTTCGTGGGAATCGAATTGCGCGCGCAATGCTTAGCGACGAAATGTTCCGCGAGGGGCGCTATATCGAGCGGTCGATCGCGCAGCGGCGGTAGCTCGATGTTGATCACGTTTAGCCGGTAGTACAAGTCCTCCCGGAAGCGGCGGGCCTCGACTTCGGTCATGAGGTCGCGGTTTGTCGTCGCGACGATGCGCAGATCAACCGTGACCGGGCCGCGTCCCCCAACACGGTCGATCTGGCGCTCCTGGATAGCCCGCAGCAGCTTCGCTTGCAGCCGGAGGTCCATCTCGCCGATCTCGTCGAGCAGCAGAGTTCCGCCTGCAGCCTCCTCGAATTTCCCGAGCCGCCGTGCAAGCGCCCCGGTGAAAGCGCCTTTTTCATGTCCGAAGAGTTCTGATTCGAGCAGCTGGTCCGGGATCGCAGCGCAGTTGATGGAGACGAAGGGCCCGTTGGATCTGCGACTCGACTGGTGGACGCGCCGCGCTATGACCTCCTTGCCGGTCCCGGTCTCTCCGATGATGAGGACGGGTGCGGCTGATTGAGCGACGCGATCGACCATCGCGACAACACGCTGGAGCTCCGGCGAACGTGCAATCAGGTCAGGGACATTTTCGTCCAGGGACGCGACAATTTCCCGAACGATTGCATCCTCTGCGGGCAGGCGCACGACCTCCCGAATCCCCAACTCGACCACCCATTCCGCGTCAATCGTCCGGTCGACCCGCAAGAACCCGAAGATCGGGGTGGCGCCGGCCGCCGCGCAGACCCGCTCGGCGGCATCGCGAGTCTCGCGGGCCGAGCCCAGTTCGATGAAGATCGCACGACATGGCTCTCCCGTGTCGAGGAGCGAAAGGAAATTGGCCACCCCTTCGCACACGGCCGTGGCCGCTCCGACGCGCCGCAGCAGCATCGCCAGATTATCGATGTCAAAGCGCGTCGCGCCGACGAGCCAGACGGACGGACGATTTGTCGCCATACGTCAGCCGTCTTCTATCTTCAGCACCTCGGTCATGGACACGCTCAACCGGTCGCCCTGAACGACCAGCTCGCCCTTGGCGACCCGCCGGTGATTGACCCAGATCTCGATTGGTTCGCCGACCTTCGCGTCGAGCTCGATAACGGCGCCGCGCCCAAGCTTGAGGAGGTCGTTCACGGAAAGCATTGCCTTGCCGAGGACAGCCATCACTTGAACGGGGATGCGGAACACGGACGATTCAGGCGGCATCGGCACCATAGTGCCGGTGGATTGGACTGACCCCAGGGTCGGTTCGCCGAAATCGGTCAGTGGCGGTTGCGGCTCGCGTAGGTCACTCATCGCTGCACCGTTCGGCGACACTGCCGTCGAGGGCTGCCCTCAAAGCGGCCAGCAGCCCGTCGAAGTCAATGATGATCTTCGTCCCGGACCCGCCCTCCTGCTCGTATCGAAAGGTAGTTGTGCCCTGGGGCACGATCTCGATCCCGTTTTCCCGGATCATGGACGACAGCCCAGGCTCCGCCCCCTGGAGGATTTCGAGCGTCTCGGGAGAGAGGACCAGTTGTCCGCCGATCTTCGGGCCAGCGCGCAGCGTATCAAGGACATAACGACGGAAAAGCGTTTCGATCGTTGGCCGCGAGTGAGGCGCGGCAAGTTTGTCGACGAGCGCCAAGACGACCCTTTCGCTTTCGGCTGCTACGGCATCGATGCGGGACTGGTAGTCATCCCGAAGCCTTGCGATCGCCTCAGAGAGTTCCGTCGCTGTCGCCGCGATCCGGGCCTCGAGATCGGTGCGCGCGGTGTCTGCTGCCTGTTCGCGGCCGGCGCGAAAACCTTCCGCCCATCCCTCTTCGTGTGCCTGGCGCTCGCGTATCGATCCTTCGTCTGGCGGCACGGGATCGGACCGTAACGGAATGGCAGCCGGTTTTGGCGCATGCGCTCGAACCGCCCGCGGAAACAGCGGCTCGAACGCGACGGCCGCGTTATGTCGAACATTCGGTCCCGCTGACGCCATACTACCCCTCCGGCATTGATCCTCACACTGGATCGGCTGTCGGCGGAGTGGCTGGATGATTTGGTCCGTTTCCGTGCAATCGGGTCGGCTGCGTCAGTTGCCCTTGCTCGCGGCCTGCACGAATTGCTCCAATGATGTGCGCACGGACGCCAGACGACCGAGCGTGCTTTCCATCTTCTGGAAGCGGAGCATCAGCGACTCCCGCTGCCGATCCAGCCTGTCGCGAAGCGCATCGATGCGAGCCTGCCTTTTGGCGTTGAGGTCGTCGATCTCGGAGATCGCCTGGGCGGCTCGGCCGGTCTCGGGTCGAGTATACCGGTTAGCCAGGAAATAGAGCTGCGTGCCCAGACCGGTTCGGACCGAGAACTTTGCCTGAGATCCAGGGGTGGTGGCACCGCTATAGATGAACGACAGTCCCTCGATCGTTCCGCCGGTCGCGGTGTAGGTGTTTCCCGAGCGCGTCAACGCCACAATCCCACCGCCGTCGACAGCGAGCGACGGCACACCGCCGGCGAAATTCAACGTGAAGGTTCCGGATGCATCTCTGGACTTCTCGGTAAACCCGGCTAATACGATGTCCGAGCCGTCAGGAACAAAACCGAGTTCAAAAAGGTTCCGCACCATTTCTGGTTTCGTGAGCAGCACTTCTGTCAAGCGATTGTCGTCAACCTGTAGTTGCCCCTTTGCGAGGGGGTCCGCAGATGCAGCGGCCACTGTGATGCCAAGATCTGCTAAAGCGATCATCCGTCCGCCAGCCCCGACGCTAAAGGTCCGGATACGCTCAAGTTCCGCCTTGAGATCCCGCAAGGCTCCGTTTGTCGCCAGCACGCTTGTCGCGGCGTAGGTTCCGGTCGCCGGATCGAGTTGGCTCTGTTCGTTCGCGAATCTGATCGCATCGTTGTACGCGGTCACGAAGCCCGCGACACGTTGCGCGATCGCACCGGTATCCGAACCGATCTCGAGCCTGATCCGCGTCTGCGGCTCGGCCTGCAGGACTTTGACCGTGACGCCGGCGACCGCATCGTCGATCACATTTGTCGGCCGCCGGACTAAAGCGCCGTCAAACAGGATCCGCGCTTCTGCAGCCTTCCCGATATTCACGGTTGAGAAGGTCGCGCTCGATCCGGCGGTCGGGTTCATCGATACGGACAGATGCCTGTTAGGCAGGTCGGTTGTGAAGAGCAGCTGGTGTTCGACCGCCGATACGGCGATCTGGCTTGCGACCAATCCCGAGCGAGGCAACCCTTCGTTGGTAGCATTGATCCGGCCCCTCAGGTCGCCAAGCGTGTCGCTTGCTGCGACCGAAATTTCCGTTGCAAGCCCCGCGCGCCATTGGGTGCCCGCCTGGATCCCGCCGCCAGTCGCCGAAATCAAGTCCGCCGACACGTGCAACACACCGTCCGCGATGCCGGTGTGGCTGGTCGATCCAGCCAACGAATCGATCTGCGCCTTGAATTCGGCCGCCAACGACGCCGGAGTCGCCCCAGCGCCGGCCGTCACGCGCAATGTGGTCCCGACCGCGTCTCCGAGCGCCAGCGAATATTCCTGCCCGTCGATGACAGCGAGTGACGAAAAGCTGATGCTCGTCACCGGTATGGTCTGGCCGCCGATCAGAGCGGTTCCGGTCGTGATTGTCGGACGACCCGCTGCCGAAAATGCGGCCTCGCTCCAGGTCATGACCTGCGCAGTCCCCGGTGAGGCCGGGATCGCGCTCGTCGGCGCGAGCGGACCGACGCCGCCGGTAGCATCGGCGAGCGTGAACGGAATAGTCTCGCCGGCCGTCTTCGCGGTGACGACGAGGGCGCCACCAACCACCGCGGCCAGGACCCTGGCCGACAACACATCGTCGGCGTTGATTCGTTCCGCGATCTCCGTCGCAACGTCTTTGCCTGAGGTCCGCGTCGTCTCGACGATCGCCGAGGAGATCATCGTCACCTTGCCGTCG
>CAZZKQ010000118.1:0-8946 GCA_964654875.1 uncultured Verrucomicrobiota bacterium
TCCACGACCTCGTGGCGCAGCTGTCTCCGGAGGGTGGTGCGCTTGTCAGCGGGAGCCTGAGCGGCGCCAAGGGCACCATTGCGTCCTGGACGGCGCGCCCGAACCTGGAGGTCCGCATCCGCAAGCCGTCGTCCCAGGAGCTCGACATCTCGTGGCCGGCGGACCCCGGGTCCTTCTACCAGCTCCAGCAGTCCAGCGATCCGAAGTCCCAGACCTGGAACGCCGTCACTCTCGACTGGCGGCGGGGGGACTCCGGTCGACTGACGGTTCCCATTGCGTTGGATGCCGCAAAACCCATGGCCTTCTATCGGGTCGCCGTCACCAATGATGGCAACCCGCTGGTCGGTGTCCTCGACACGAAGATGACCGTCTTCAACAAGACGAATCGGCGCATCCTTGTCGACATGAACGACATCAGCGGACTCCTCGCAGCCCAGATCCTTCCACCGTGGAGCGGCAAACCCGAGGATCCGATTCCGCAGGCCGCCGTGCAGAACTGGTCCCGGTTCACCCCGAGCGACGTGCGCGGGCTGATCGACTTCGATCCCGTCATCACTCCGGTCGCCGTCCTCCTCAGCACCAACAACGACAACCTGACCTTCGACGCCGGAAACCCGACGATCAACTCCCCGTGGATCCAGTTCGTGGGTCACGAAACCATCCACTTCTATGTCAACGAAAGCCACGATGTCACCTACACGGTCACCCTCAAGGATGGGTCCAGGGTGGATCACAGGATGACCCTGAGGCGGGGCGGGGATACCGACACCGCCAAGGACATGCAGATCTTCCTGAACGATCTCTTCCCGGATCCCGTTGCCCGGCTGGATACGAAGTTCACGGTCATCAATCGCACCGCCGCTCCGGTCGAGGTCCACCTCAACGACCTGACCGGTCTCAACGGGGTCAAACTCACGGCCTGGGACGGAATCTCGGAGACCCCGCCTCAGACCCATGCCCAGGCGCGTGGCGTTTTGGGGCCGGACATCTCGGGTGAGATCCGCTTCAAGGATCCCGGTTCGGTGATTGTCGAGAGTTTTGGGACCAATGGGGACAAGTTCACCTTCAACAGTGGTCCGAACGGGGATGGCACGATCTGGGTCCAGCTTCAGGGACAGGAAAAGGTGTCCCTGTCTCTGCCAGCATCGGACGGATCTCCCACAACGGGCAGCAGCGTGACTGTCGACTATCCCATCGTGAAGACGGATGGCACCACCGCTTCGCATCGGTTCGTGATCGCCCGCGGTGCGAACCTGCCGGATGCCACCGACATCCGGCTCACGATCATCCGATAGGCCGTGTGATCGCGGCAGCCGAGAGACCCACCGTCTGAACTGTCACGGAGGGGCGGATGCCGACATGCCGTCCTGGAGCAGACAGGATCGACCCTTTTCAGGCCGAGGATGGCGATCCTCTTCGTCCGACTTGACGAAATCCTCTCCCTGTTGAGGCCCCCCATCTCTGGTCCGGGAATCTCGAGGCGTCACAGGACTCACCCGTCGATCGCCCTCAAATCCCAAAAACATCCCTTCTCGGAGCGACGGCACCGGGGCAGGTTTGACCGCATCCCATGACGTCGAGCTGGTCCAGAACCGTCGCCTTCGGAGCTGCGCTCTGCCTCGGGGCCGCCACCCAGGCCGCGACGCCCGACCCCTCACACTGGGCCTACCAGCCTCTGGGCTCCCACGTCCCCCCGACCCTCCCCGGTAAACCGATAGCCCATCCGATCGACGCCTTCATCCAGGCACGGCTCGTCGCCGCGGGCCTCGAACCCGCACGCGAATCCCCGGCCCGGACCCAGCTCCGACGCCTCAGCTACGACCTCGTCGGCCTCCCGCCGCGACCCGAGGAGCTCGACGCCTTCGAGAGCGCCTGTGCCATCGACCCCTCCAGGGCCTACGCACGGGAGGTCGAACGCCTGCTCGCCTCGCCCCGACATGGCGAACGCTGGGCGCGTCACTGGATGGATGCCGCCCACTTCGCCGAGACCCATGGACACGACCAGGACCGCATCCGGTCCAACGCGTGGCCGTACCGCGACTGGCTCATCCAGGCCTTCAACGCCGACATGCCGTACGACCGGTTCGTCCGGGCCCAGGTCGCCGGCGACGTCCTCTTCCCGGAGGATCCCTTCGCCACGGTGGCCCTCGGGTTCATCGCCGCCGGACCCTGGGACGAAAGCTCCCTCCGCGACATCCGGGAGGACACGCTGGACCGCCAGATCGGACGGTATCTCGACCGCGACGACATGCTGGCGACAGTGATGAGCGTCTTCACCAGCTCGACCGTCCACTGCGCCCGCTGCCACGACCACAAGTTCGATCCGATCCCGCAGCGCGACTACTACGCGCTCCAGGCGGTGTTCTCGGGCGTCGAGCGGGCGAACCGTGTCTTCGACCCGGACCCTGAGGTGCATCGCCGACGTCAGGAACTGCTGCATCGACGGCGCCGGCTGGATCGGGGCGACTCGAACCTTCTGCACGCCGCCACGACCCGGGCGACGGTGGACGCCTGGCGTGTCCGGAACGTCACGGCTCCGGCGACCTGGCGGGAGATCCCCGCCCAGACCCACATCCCGACCGCCACGGGCGTGCTCACGCGCCAGGCCGATGGGTCCTTCCTGGCGTCCGGGATGACCCCCGAGCGCGACACCTACACCGTCCTCGCACCGGCTCCATCAGGCCGCGTGGCCGCGATCCAGCTGGAGCTCCTTCCCGACGCGTCGCTGCCGTTCCAGGGGCCGGGCCGCCAGTCCCAGAATGGCAATCTCCACCTGAGCGAGTTCCGGGTCCTCGCCCATCCTCCCGACGGCGGAGCCCCCCGGGCGGTGGAACTGGTGAACCCGACCGCCGACTTCAACCAGGAGGGCTGGACCATCGCCCACGCGCTCGACGGGGACGAGAAGACCGCCTGGGGCATCCATCCGGAGGAGGGCAAGGCCCACCGGGCCGTCTTTGAACTCAAGGCTCCGTGTGAATTCCCGGCGGGCACCACGATCGCCTTCGTGCTCCATCAGCTGCATGGAGGCGGACATCTCATCGGGCGGTTCCGGCTGACGACCACGGGTTCACCCGGGCCATACCGGGCCATCCCGGCGGAGTTCGCCGACTGGGCGCATCGGGAGCCGTCGACCTGGACCCCGGAGCAGTGGACCCGACTCGCCGGACACGTTCTCCGCGAGGACCTCCGCCGGGACCTTGCGGCACTGCCGGCGCCGTCGCTGGTCTACGCGGCCGCCTCGGATTTTGATCCGGACGGCAGCCTGCGACCCTCGCTGAACCCGCGTCCGATCCACGTCCTCAACCGCGGCGAGATCACCCAGCCGCGCGATGAGGTGGGTCCGGGCGCCCTCTCCTGCGTCACCGCGCTGCCCGCGCGCTACCGGGTCCCGGACGGGTCCGAGGAGGGAGCCCGCCGCGCCCTGCTCGCCGGGTGGCTGACGTCGCGCGACAACCCGCTCGTCTGGCGCTCGATCGTCAACCGCGTGTGGCATCACCATTTCGGACGCGGCCTGGTCGACACCCCGAACGACTTCGGCCGGATGGGCAGCACGCCGACCCATCCCGAGCTCCTCGACTGGCTGGCCGTGTGGTTCCGCGACGAGGCGCGTGGTTCGCTGAAGGCCCTGCATCGGCTGATCGTGACCAGCGCCACCTACCGACAGTCCGTGCGGACGACCCGGTTCTGGGTGGTGGATCCCGATCCCGACAACCGCCTGCTCGCGCATCGGAGCCCGGTCCGGCTGGATGCCGAGTGCGTCCGGGACGCGATGCTCCAGGCGAGTGGCCGGCTCGATCTCCGGATGGGGGGGCCGGGCGACATGCAGTTCGACCTACAGCCCGGGATCCATGTCACTCCGCGGGTCGACTACACCCGGTTCGATGTCGACTCGGCCGCCGGGGGGCGCCGGAGCGTGTACCGGTTCCTCTTCCGGACGCTGCCGGATCCCTTCATGGACGCGCTGGACTGTCCGGCGGGCGACCAGCTCACCGCGGTGCGCAACAACAGTGTCACGGTCCAGCAGGCCCTGGCCCTCTGGAACAACGCGTTCGTCGCCCGCCAGGCCGAGCACCTGGCCGCCCGGCTCGAGACGGAGCCCGGGACTCTGGAATCCCGGATTGCCCGCGCCGTCGTGCTGACGTTCGGCCGACCCGCTGCATCGGAGGAGCTCCGGGAGCTGGTCGCCTACGCCCGTCGACACGGCCTCGCGGCGGGGTGTCGGCTGCTGTTCAACGCCAACGAATTCGTGTTTGTGGACTGAGATGCACTCCCCCCTCCAGAGGCCCGGTCCGATCCCGACCCGACGCGAGTTCCTCGGCCGCCTCGGCGCCGGCTTCGGCAGCGTGGCCCTGGCGCAGCTCCTCGGGACGGAGCGTCTGCTGGGAGGCGAGGGTGGTTCCGGGGCCCGGCTGGCGCACCATCCCCCGCGGGCCAAGCGGGTGATCCAGCTGTTCATGAACGGCGGGGCCAGCCAGATGGACCTGTTCGACCACAAGCCCGCGCTGTTCCGCCACGCCGGGGAACCGTTCGATCCCGGGAAGGGGGTGCGGGTCGAGGCTCCGACCAGTGAGCCCGGCAAGGTGCTCAAGCCGCCGTTCGAGTTCCGTCAGCATGGCCAGTCCGGTCGCTGGGTCAGCAGCGTGCTGCCCCACCTCTCCCGGTGCGTCGACGACCTCGCCTTCCTGATGGCGATGCAGTCGCGGACCAATGTCCATGGCCCGAGCAGCTATCTGATGAACACGGGCTTCCTGCTGCCGGGGTTCCCGTGTCTGGGGGCCTGGACGAGCTACGCGCTCGGGAGGGAGAGCGACAATCTGCCGGCCTTCGTCGTCCTGCCCGACGCCAAGGGCCTGCCCTACAACGCCCGTGGCAATTTCAGCTCCGGGTTCCTGCCCGTCTCGTTCCAGGGAACGGTGATCCAGAGCCGGGCTGCGGACGCCGCGGGCTCGGGTCCCGGCGGCTCCGGCGGATTCCTCCTGAACGATCTCTCCGCGCCGCCCTCGGCCCGGTACATCACGCCGGCGTCGGACCACGATGGTCTTGCCGTGCTGCAGGGGTTGAATCGCCGCCACCGGGAGGCGCATCCGACGGATTCCCGGCTCGAGTCGAGGATCCAGGCCTATGAGCTGGCGGCCCGGATGCAGCTGAGCGCGCCCGAGGTGTTCGCGCTGGATGGCGAGACGGAGGCGACCCGGCGGCTGTACGGGCTCGACAACGCGGTGACCGAGAACTTCGGTCGTCGCTGTCTCCTCGCGCGTCGACTGGTGGAACGGGGCGTGCGGTTCGTGCAGGTCTGGAGCGGGGCGGGAGGACCGACCGGGAACTGGGACAACCACGCGAACATCGTGAAGGAGCTGCCCCCGATGTGTGCGGCGACCGACCAGCCGATCGCAGCGCTGTTGACCGACCTGAAGGCCCGAGGGCTTTTGGAGGATACGCTGGTGCTGTGGAACACGGAGTTCGGGCGAATGCCCTTTTCCCAGAGCAGCGAGGGGAGGGATCACAACGGCGGCACCTTCGTCGGCTGGATGGCCGGGGCCGGGGTGCGTCCGGGCGTGGCCCATGGCGAGAGTGATGAGTGGTCGTGGAAGGCGGCTCACGACATCACTACGACCTACGACTTCCATGCGACGGTGCTGCATCTGCTGGGACTCGACCACGAACGCCTGACGTTCCGTCACAATGGCGCCGACCGCCGACTGACCGATGTGCATGGAGAGGTCGTCCGTCAGGTGCTGGCCTGAGGGGATCGGGGAGGAGGCGTCACGCGGTGACGCGACGGTGCGGAGAGAGAGGATGGAGGAGGTAGGAAAGCCGATGGAGCAGGCCATCGGCCTGGGAGGGCGGGTGATGCAGTGCTCTGCATCACTGGGCGCGGGAGCGCCCACGCGGCGAGGCGTGAGCGGACCTGGGATGGGCTGCCGGGCGGTGCTGGGGTTGCGGAACGTGTGCGGAAACCAGCGACGTTCGATTTTCGGACTGGAACGTGGTGAATCCTTTGGTAGGAGTCCGTGTCTCCATGATTCCTCGTCGATCCCTCGCCGCAGCCATGGCCCTGTGTTTCGGAATGACCTCGGCCTTGGCGCAAAAAACCCGGCCCATCCAAATCCCCAATCTCGCAGCCCCTTCGGACCCAGGCAAGAAGACGGCTGGGACTCCTGCGCCGGCTCCTGGAAAGATCCAGCCTCACATCGTGGGAGGTACCACGGCGCTGGCGGGGGCCTACCCCTGGATGACGGCCCTGGTCTGGCGGGGAAACCCGCCGGCGCAGGGCCAGTTCTGTGGGGGTGTGCTCATCCATCCCCAGTGGGTGCTGACCGCGGCCCATTGCATGAGCGCCACGGCCCCGTCCCAGGTTGATGTCGTCGTGGGCATCCACGACCTCCGGGTGCCCAGCCAGGGCAAGCGGATCGACGTCGCCCAGGTCATCAATCACCCCCAGTTTTCGACGACCGCCTATGGGGAACATCTGAACGATGTGTCACTGCTCAAGCTCGCGCAGCCGCTGAACGGCGTTCCGGTGCTGCCTCTCGTCGTGGACCCGAATCTGATCGTGGCTGGAAAATCGGCCCGTGCCCTCGGTTGGGGTGCCACCGCCGAGGGGGGGGCGAATTCTCCGGTGCTGCTCCAGGTCGACCTGAGCATTGTGTCGATCCAGGACGCCAAATTACTCTTCCCCAACCTCTCGAACCTCCACCTCGCGGCATCGGTCCCCGGCGGTGGCAAGGATGCCTGCCAGGGGGACAGTGGTGGCCCGCTGCTGGTCTCCGACAGCGCCGGGAAGTGGTACAGCGCCGGCATCGTGAGTTTCGGATCGGGATGCGCCCGGCCCGGATATCCCGGCATCTATGCGAACACGCACACGTTCCGCGACTGGATCGTGAAGCAGACCGGCATCGCCCCGGGTGATGATCATGGCAACACGGCCGAGAAGGCCACGACCCTGGTCGTGGACGATCCCGCCCAGGGATCCCTTGGGGTTGATGGGGATGTCGACGTCTTCCGGATGATCCTCACCGAGGGGGGAACGCTCCTGCTGTCGAGCCGTGGGACCACCGATGTGGTCGCGACGCTGGCCAACACCGCCGGCACCGTGCTGGCCGAGGAGCGGGCGCCTGCAGGCGACGCCGGCCACGAGTTCCGGGTCAGCGTCCCGGCCGGAATCTACACGCTCGCGATCCGCAGTGCCGGAGCCGGCAGTGGCGACTACGGCCTGCTGGCGCGTCTCGCTCCGAGGATCGCCAAGACCGCGGAATGAGGCTCGGTCCGTCCGGAGCCGAGGTTCTCTCCAGAAGCCGAAGGCTTCCCTGGATGGCTGATGCAGTGCCCTGCATCACTGGGCGCGGGAGCGCCCACGCGGGTGGCCGCTGTCGATGTGCGTAGTAGCAACCGGGTCCCTCAGCTCCCCATTTCAATCCACCACGCGGTGCGCACCCGTGAGGGCAGACGGGATCCTCCCTCACGTCGGACAACCCCGGCTCATCCCCCTGGATCCGCACGACCCTCGCGGGTCCAGATGGGGACGGGAGGGACCCATCCCTACCCAGGGAAGCTGCCGCTCCCGGCCTCAGCGTTTCCCCGCGCCTAGCCAGTAGGAGATGAAAGCCAGCCGGTCGGCGCTCTCCTCGATGATCTTCGTCGTCGGTTTCCCGGCCCCGTGGCCGGCCTTGGTCTCGATCCGGATCAGCACCGGGTTGGCACAGGACTGCACCGCCTGGAGGCGGGCGGCGAACTTGAAGCTGTGCGCGGGCACGACGCGGTCGTCGTGGTCGCCCGTGGTCACCAGCGTCGGCGGATAGCACACGCCGGGACGCAGGTTGTGGTAGGGCGAATACGCGTACAGGGCCTTGAACTCGTCCGCGTTGTCGCTGCTGCCGTAGTCGCTCACCCAGGCCCAGCCGATCGTGAACCGGTGGAACCGGAGCATGTCGAGGACCCCCACCGCCGGCAGGCAGGCGCCGAAGAGGTCGGGCCGCTGCGTCATGCAGGCCCCCACGAGCAGGCCGCCGTTGCTGCCACCCGAGATCGCGAGCCGACGAGGCTCTGTGATCTTCTCGGCCACCAGGTGCTCGGCGGCGCCGATGAAGTCGTCGAACACATTCTGTTTCCGCAGCTTGGTCCCGGCCTGGTGCCAGTCCTCCCCATACTCCCCGCCGCCGCGCAGGTTCGGCACCGCGTAGATGCCGCCATTCTCCATCCAGAGCAGGTTCGCCGGGGAGAACGAGGGTGTGAGTGAGATGTTGAACCCGCCGTAGCCGTAGAGCAGCACGGGGTTCTTCTTCCGGAGGTCGAGGTCCTTCCGATGGCTCAGGAACATCGGCACGCGGGTGCCGTCCTTGCTCGTGTAGAAGACCTGTCGGGTCGTGTAGTCCGCCGGATTGAACTTCACCGAGGGCGACTTCCAGACCGTGGTCTCGCCCTTGGCGAAGTCATAGCGGAGCACCTGGGTTGGCGCCGTGAACGACGAGAAGCTGAAGAATGTCTCCTGGGCGTCCTGTCGTCCAGAGAACCCGGCGGCGGTGCCGATGCCGGGCAGGGGCAGCTCCTTCTCGAAGGAGCCGTCGAGCCGATGGAGCTTCACGACGCTCCTGGCGTCCGAGAGGTACAGGGCCACGAACCGTCCGCCCACCATACGGACGGTCTCCAGCGTGGCGGCACCCTGCGGGAGGATCTCCTTCCAGGCGGAGCGTTCAGGATGGTGGACGTTGACCGCGATCAGTCGTCCCCGCGGGGCATTGAGGTCGGTCAGGAAGTACAGGACCGGTCCCTGGTTGCCCACGAAGTTGTAGCTCGCGTCGAAGTCGTCGAGCAGCGGCATGACCTTGGCGTCCGGGGCCTTCAGATCCTTCAGGTGGACCCGGTTGCGGGTGTCGGTGCCTTGGGTGACGGGGATGATGAGATACTGTCCGTCCTCCGTGGTGACCCCGGTGAGGCCCCAGTTCGGAT
>CAZZKQ010000119.1:0-8888 GCA_964654875.1 uncultured Verrucomicrobiota bacterium
GCCTTTGCGCCAATTCCAAGTGTTTCGACACGTTCGTTATCCTTAACCTTTTGTCACTTCCCCGTGGGCGCCCAACTCGACGCCGAGTCGGCCATAACGTTCGGGAGCGACGTCCTTGAAGAGGGTCTTGGTGATGGGTTCCCTTGAAACCTTGTTCTGAAGCTTCATCAAGGCATCCAGGAGGGCTTCCGGGCGGGGCGGGCAACCGGCAACGTAGATGTCCACCGGGACGATGTTGTCGACACCCTGGAGGACGGCATAGCTGCGATACATGCCGCCGGTCGAGGCGCAGGCGCCCATGGCGATCACCCATTTGGGTTCGGCCATCTGTTCGTAGATCCGACGGACGGCCAAGGCCATCTTGTAGGTCACCGTCCCCGCCACAATCATGACATCCGATTGCCGCGGAGAGAACCGCATGACTTCGGCGCCAAACCGGGAGATGTCGAACCGGCTGGCACCCGCAGCCATCAGTTCGATCGCACAGCAGGCCAGACCCATGGGCATCGGCCACAGGGAATTCTTCCGGAACCAATTGATGGCGGCATCCAGCTGGGTGTGGACGACCTCGCCCTCCACCTTGGAGTTGTAGCCGAATTCCGTGGTGGAAATGGAGGGGTTGGGGCTTTTTGGGGCGACCATGACGTCAGCGCCAGCCACTGGGGGTCGGCCGGACGGCGGAGGGTGGAATGGCCTGTTTTCACCGGCAAGCCGCTTTTGTGATATTTTTCACAAGCAGCGTCCGGGAAGGCCGTCCGACACACCCCGAAGCCCCTCCCTCAACACGGACCCCCATCCAGACGACGCCCTCAGGGACCGATGGACTCCCCGACCACCTCATCGAGCCATCGGATGGAGAACCGTCCCAGTGGATGACAGAGCGCGACCGCGTGGGCCATGGATCGGGCCTCGAGCTTCGTGTAGATGCTCCGGACATGGCTCTGGACCGTGAAGTGGCTGAGCTTCAACGCATCGGCCACCTCCTTGGCGCGATGGCCCTGGCTGTAGCCGTCCAGCACGTCGATTTCCCGATGGGACAGGTTCATCTGCGCCGTGATCAACGCCGGGGACTGGTGAAGAGCCTCCACCAGAAGCCGAAGCGCCACGGGGTCCAGGAATACGTCACCCGACCCGATCTGGAGGATCCGTTCCACGATCACATTGTGCCGGGTATGGATGGAGATCACCCCGTGGGCCCCCGCCGTGACGGCCAGTTGGACCGAGCGGGCCGAGAACAGGCGATCGAGGACCAGAATCCTGACGGACGGGGAGAAGGTTCGGATCCGGGTCAGCATCTGATAGGGCATGGCATCCCGCTGATCAGGTTCGACGACGATCACATGGGGTATGCCTCCACGCGGCGAGGACGCCGGTGACAGGTGGTTCAGGACGGCCGGAACCAGTTGGAGTCCCGGAGTCGAGCGGATCAGGGCCGCCAGACAGTTCTGCGTTTCAGAGGAGGTGTTGAGGATCGAGACTTTGATCGTCATGGGCTCGGGGGTTCTGGGTTGAAGAACTCACTGCAGAAGCTCACCACAATGGCAGGGCCGAAGGACTGTGGCACCGTCGAGGTCGACCGGGGCGGGACCGGCGGGAGGGGATTCCACCGACGTCGAACCACCCGGAGCGGGTCGACAGGCAACGACACCTGTGGGTACGGACGGGGGATGATGGACCAACCTATTGCCACGCGCTCAGGAGTCCAGACCGGACTCACATCGATTCCGAAAAACGGAGTCCTATGACCTGGGCCGGGCCTCATCGGACAACTCTGGGTGTGATGAAGATCACGAGTTCCTTCCTCCGCTGGGCATTGAACTCCCCCCGGAACAGTCTGCCCAGCACCGGTATATCCCCAAAAATAGGGATCCTCCTCTGACTCTTTGCCGTCTCCGTCTGGATCAACCCTCCCAGAACGATGGTGGACCCGCTGCGCACCCGGATGAGCGTCGAGGCCTGTTTGATGTCCAGGACGGGTGCCGTGGTGGATTTGTTGGGGGAAACCCGTGTCTCAAGCAGGCTGGTGAGCACGGGAGAGACGTCGAGCGAGACCCAGTCATCCTCGGCCACCTGCGGGGTGATCGCGAGGATGGTGCCGACCGTGATGCTGGTGACGGCATCCTGAGCAATGACCGCCGAGGCTCCCGGAGTCGTGCCACCCCCGGGTACGAGGGTCGACACGTTCTGGAAGAAGGGTGTTTCGGTCCCAACCTTGATCAATGCCGTCTGGTTGTTGAGGGTGCGCAGCCTCGGCTTCGAGATGACCCGGACCTCTCCCTGCTCCTGCAGCATCTTCACCAGCACCCGGGTATCGGAACCCGTGAAGGTCAGATTCAACGAGCTCGGGGCGAGGTCGAAGCCGCCATTGGGCCGCACGATCGAGGAGGCTCCCCCCATCGTCAGGGCGCCTGCAGAGGTCTGGATCGCCTGTTCCCAATCGATCCCGAACTGGGACTGTTTGTTGAGCGTCACATCGTACAGACAGGCCTCGATGTCGATCTGGCGGCGGATCGTCCGGCCGACGCCGTCCAGATAGCGGGCCACGCGGGCCTGGGCACTGGGCCGATCCGAGATCTGGACAAGACCAGCCGTGGGATTGATGGCCAGGGTCTCCCGTCCCACAGGCGTGAGCAAACGCTCCACATCGGCCCGGAGTTCCTTCCAGAAATCGATGTGGTTCTCCGCGCTCAGATTGATCGTCGATCCTCCACCGGAACCGCCACCGTCCGAACGCCCCGAGGCCCCCGCCCTGCCACCTGGACCACCCGCAAGGCCGCCCCCCACACCTCCGGAGGACGCTGCCGACAGCGACGCGGAATTGTGTCCCATGCCACTCCGACTCAGCCGAAGATAGTCCACCCGATGGACCCGGGTCTGCCGGGTCCGCACCCGGATCAGACCGTCCTCCTCATCCCAACAGCAGTCGTTCGCCTCCAGAAGCGCCCTCATGATCGGGTCCAGGGCCAGACCCCGGACGTCCACCGTCACCTCACCGGTCACGTCGGCATCCACAACGATGTTCAACCGGTTCGCCTCCCCGAACAGCAGCAGCGCGGATTTCAGATCCAACCCCGAGGCCTTGAAGGAATAGAGTCGGGCGTCGGAATCCCCTTCGATCGCCGGCCGGGCAATCTGGCTTCTGGCATTGCCAGCCAGCTCGACAGCAGCCGACTCAGTGGAACCCGTACGGACGGGAGGCCATACGGCCTGACCGACCTCGAGCACCGGTGACTCCCATCCAAGTGACGGATCCTCCGGAAAGGAGATGTCCTCCACACCCTCGCCAAGGGTCTGGCCCAGGAGGCGACAAACCAGGAATAGACGGAGTGCACGATCCAGGGACCTCCTGGTCGGGAACCCAGCGGTTCGGGACGGGAATGCATTCATGAGATGGGAATCGGCTTCAGGAACGGGGTTTGACCGGTTCCGGATCCGGCCGGGGTTGGAGTCCAAGCCGTCGACTACCCTCCGGGCCGGTGATCCAGACGGCATCGACACTGCAATGGGCCAACTGGAATCCACCCAGTGCGTCTCCGGGCCTCACCACCCGCCCGCCGATGACGGCCACGGGGTTTCCCGGCTGGCACCAGATCGCGCCCAGCCGGAGGGAGTCGAAGCCCATCCACGGATCGGTGGACCCGACCGATCGTGCCGGTGCCGCCTCGTCAAAAGGATCCCCTGGAGACCGGATCGCGACCGAACCCCTGTCGCTGGAGCGTTGGAATGGAACGCCTGTCCACCCCGCAACCTCGGGTCGGGTCGATGCCGCCAGGACCTGCGGAACCCGGGGGGTCCGGAGTGGTCTCGAACCCAGACGACCCACCGCCCAGCCCATGAGGGCCCCGGCGAACGGGAGCAGCACCGCAAGCCAAGACCAACGCTGGAGCCTGTGCCTCATGATTCCGATCTCCGGATCCATAAACGTCCCTCCACCACCAACCCGGCCAGGCCGCGGCCCGCCCCGGTCCAGCGAAGCCGGCCCAACTCGAACGGCGGTCGCCCCAGGTCCAACTGCTGCAGGAAATCCTGCATCCGTGCGGTCGCTCCGTGCTTCGCCGGGGAGACGTCCAACTCGATGACAAGCCCGACGCGTTCCACATCGGGCCGGGCCGATATCGGCCGCACCGAATCCCCCCATCGGAATCGGATTCCCAGCCCCGCCTCCGCGGCCCCCTCACGAAGGCGTTGAGCCCAGACCCTCGCGCCCCCGACATCCTCCGGCAGAGCAGCAAGAACCCGCTCCGAATCCATGGCCTCCATTCGCCATTCCTCGTCGGACGATTCCGTGAGGGCCTCACACCGCCGGGCCAGAACCGTCAGGCATCGCTGTTGGTGCTCGAGGCCAGATGAGGCCGCTCCCAGCCAGATTCCAACGCCTGCCGCGCAGCAGGTCAACAGACCGACAAGCCGATCCCCTCGCCTCGGATGTCCGAAGAGGGACTGCATCGCGGCCAGGTCGAATCCGGGCTTCATGGCAGGATCCATTCCCTCCGGAATCCAGGCGGGGTTCCCGAACCTGGACCGCTGGACTCCACAGCCAGAAGCTCCGCCCAGGAGGCGTTCAACGCGGTGCCCGCCGGGGATTTCGATGCAACCGAGGCAGAACGCGCATCCAGGCCCGAGCCCAGAACCGCATCCAAACCCCCGATTGCGGCAACCCTGTTGGAGCCAATCGATCGACCCGAAAGCGCCAGATGCCAGCCGGACTCTGTTCGACCGAGATCGAGCTCCATCAGCACCAGTCCCTCCGGCAAATCACGGAGGATTCTCGCCGTGAGATCTGCCACGGGGATTCCACCCGGCATCTGCTGCCAGGGACGCATCAGTGTGAGGGCCTCGTCTCTCTGGACGGTCCAGATCTCCGCCTCCGCGAGAGTCCGTTCGACGACCTGTCGCTCGTGCTCCAGGACAAGGATCCTGGCCCGGAGCCCATACCCCACCGTCAGCAGTCCCATCAGCAGGAGCACCCCAGGCAACGCCCCGAGAATGGCCGGTCGTGATGCGGTCGAGACCCCGACCCGACCCATCCGGATATCCTCACGCTCCACAGGAACGAGATCGACCACACTCCCCATGGCGCACCGAAGGACCCGGGCTCTCCAATCCTCATCGTCTCGACCTTCCAACAGATCCTGGTCCAAGCCCTCCGACCGCAACCCGTCGACGACCGCACTCGTCCAGACCCCCGGGCCCCGAAGCCGGATTCGCGGAGCCCCCCAGGACCAGTGCTCCCGCGCGAACCCAAGGGTCTGCCGGAGTTCCCGGGTGACACGTGGAACATCTCCGGGATCGAACACCAACGGCCGAACCATCCAGAGATCGCCACCCCGACGGAGTCCAACCGCGAGGCCCAAGGGCAGATGCCATGCCTCGAGAACCGCGACATCCGGGGTCCCGTCGGCATCCGCCTCCAGTGCGGCCAGGCCCGCGAAGGGAATCATCGCAGCCAGCTCGATCCCAAGGTCGTGAAGCCCTTCGCGGATCGACTGATACAATTCCTCCGGCATGGCATAGACCAGACGCCGAGCCGACTCTCCCGAGGAGGCAACGGGGACATCCCGCCAGCGAACCGTCCCCTTCACCGGCGTCTGCCGGTCGAGCGTGCGCTGGATGAGGGTCCGGACCACAGAGGCAGGGGCCGCGGCGGGGACGTCGACGTGGATCTGAAGCACTTCTGGATGCAGCAACACCAACACCGCCCTGTTGGGGAGAGTTCCAAGATGTCGAAGCGCCTCCTCGATCGCCCCACGAAGACACGCCACATCGGGGATCGGCCCGGGCGACTTCCACGAGCTCATTCCCTGGGGTCCAAGACGGAAGACCTCCAGCGCACCAGGACCCCAGAGGAGTCCCAGGCGATCCTGCTCGGCACCAGACCGATCCCCGCCTGCCCACCGCGGCACCGTTCTCAGCAATTGGAGCATTGTCGGATCCTCTCCTCAGGGGGTTTCCAAAAGACCTCGGAGGGAATCGCGGAGCCCACCGAGTGCCAGGCCTCCCACCTCGCTGGGTCCCTGAGGCACCCCACCCCGGGACCGTTCCACCACGACTCGCGCGCAGTTCGCAAAGGCATTCCAAACGTCCACCGGCACAACAGGAGTGACGGACCGGTCTGGCGGGAGAGTCAGGTACGCATCGGCCATCCGTGCAAAGTCCTCGATCGAGGGCCGGGCCGATTCCGAAGTCCAGAGGCCGGCCCGGTGCCACTGCCCCCGCTCCAGCCGATACCGCACCGGTGTGTCGACCACCTCATGGATCACTGGGAGACCCCGAGAATCCAACAGGGCAACTCTCGTCCCCTTCAGGAGACGGCACCGGAATCGGCCCACGGTGCCGACGACCGCAGGCCCCTGCTCGCGCTGGATGAAACCGACTGGGGTTCCAATCACATCCCATCCCATCTCCACAAATTCGGGTTCGAGATCGATCCGGCCCAGAACCAGATCCTCGGAGCGGCCATTCCACCCCTCGGGCGCCTGACCAGGTTGGAGATCCCATAGAGTCTGGAATTGAGTCGCGCTGGGATCCTCGGCCCTCAGGGGATCCCCGACCGACGACAGGAGGAGGAACCGGACACGCCGTATCTCGCTCCAGCCCACCGATGCGCCATCCGTCACTCCGCTCGGAAGCAGCCGCAGGCCCGGATCGCGGAGCAGAAACCGGGGCTGCCCTGCCGTGTTGATCCGGAGGACCGACTCCGGAAGCCCAACCCCTGCCGCCATGAAGCGCATCGCCTCGGACTCCTCAGGAATCTTCCCGCGCCGACACACCTCCGAGCGGAAGCCTTGAGTCAGGCGCAGCACCTGCCGCATCTCCGAGTCCCGCAGTTCATGACGGGAAAGGTCCTGAAGGGTGGGTGCCGTGAGCCCCACCAGCAACCCGAGCACGGCGAGGACTCCCGCCAGTTCAACGAGTGTCCATCCACGGACACCCCAGCGGACTCTGCCAGTTGCGCCCCTCGCTTCCGGATGAATGGCTGGCCCGTTTCTCATGGCTGGAGAAGGTACGTCGAGACATCGATGAGGCGTTGTGCCGCCTCGGTGAGCCTGCGGTGGGACGGGACCACCAGGTCCGTGGGGCCGGTCCTGCGAAATCCATCCGCAGACCAGCGCCCATGGGCAGCCATGAGGTCATACATCGCCTCTGCCAGCTCCTCAGGCTCCACGCCGCGAAACGCGGGTCGTTCCAACAGCTCACAGACCCATCGCGTGGCCTCGGTCGGAGGCAGAACCGAGGCGGTGCCGAGTCGCCGATGCCAACGTCCGCCATCGAAGACCCAGCTCGAGGATCCCTCGACCAGCACCGTCTCCTGGATGTCGCCTGCGGAATCCAGGAGCAGGAGCTGCGAGGTCTCGATGTAGTGCGCCTCGTGATGGCCTCCCGGTCCACAGGATCCAACCGCATCAACCCGGTCCACAGCCCAGCGTGCCGGAAGTGCCGTGGACCTGTTGTTCAGGATCACCCTGTGGAACAACGGTTCGAAACCGATCCGCTCCACCACCACATCGTCGGCCCCCACGACTCCATCCCTCCGGGCATGGGCTGGCATCGCCCCAGTCGGATTCTCCCACAAGGCCTGAAACTCCAGTCGTGCCGGCTCTTCCAGAGCCTCGTTCGGTGCCGAGATCAGGAGCATCCGGAGCCCCTCCGGCCTCGAGGTCCCAAAAGCATCCTGACGGTACCCCATCGACGGACCTCGCCCCGCGAGGGTCCAGCCCGGATCGGGGACCCAGGATCGAGGAGCCCCATGGAGGTTTGTGCGGATCGTGGCGATCGGGATTGCAGACACCCTGGCCAGGACGACCGCCCAGTCGGAGGGTGCGGGCAGCTGATGCTCCCGTCGGACCCACCGCTCCATGGAGGCGACGAACCTCGACATCTCCGCCACCTCGGCCTGCCTTCGGCTCGCAGCCATCCGGGACAGGACGGCTTCAGCGGTCACCGAAGCCAGGATGGCGAGGATCGCAAGCACCCCGATGAGCTCGATGAGCGAAAACCCATCGAGGGACCCCTCGGAACGGGTTCTGGAAGGGGGAGGTTTCATCGGACGGATTGCAGGAGGGACAGGACGGGGAGGATCATGGCCATGGCGATGAAGCCCACGATCCCGACCAGGGCCAGGATCAGCACGGGCTCGAGCACCCCTGTGAGTCCCTTGACGCGTTGCCCCAGGAGATCCTGATGGTGGGCTGCGGCAAGGGAGAGGGCTTCGTCCAACCGACCGGTCCGTTCCCCACAGGCCACCAGCCGGACCATCAGGGCTGGGAACAACCCGGAACCACCCATGGCCGCGCTCAATGGCTCACCCGCCAGAACCCGATCCTTGAATGACCGGACCACCTCCTGCACCCAGAGCCCTCCGCAGACCCCGGCAACCTGGTCGAGAGCCGATGGAAGCGGGACACCTCCCCGATACAACAGGCCGAGATTGTGGGCGAACCGCGTCGCCACCAGAAGATGGGCCACAGGTCCCACGATCGGACACCGGAGCCCAACACGGTCCCAGGTCCGACGGAATCGCGGGGAGATCCGATGGAGGCTGCTCCCGAGGGTGCCGGCGCCGATGAGCACCGCCACGATCCATCCCCCGTATGCCCGACCCATCGACGACACGGTCATCAGCACCCGAGTCGGTCCCGGCAGAGGCAGTCGGGCCGCCACAAGCAGGTCCATGAGCCGCGGAACCACCTGGGTCAGCAAGACACCCACAAAGAGTGTTGCGGCGCCCAGGACCAGCAGAGGGTGGAGCGTCGCCTGTCGCACCTCCGCCAGAAGCCTGTCCGTCCAGGCGAGATGGCGCTGTCCTTCCGCAAAGGCCTCGGGGAGGGTCCCACACGCCTCTCCCACCCGGATAAGCTGGATCAGTTCCCGCGGGACGACCCGCGACC
>CAZZKQ010000120.1:0-8880 GCA_964654875.1 uncultured Verrucomicrobiota bacterium
ACCATAAGACTGAGCTCCGGGTCGACCACTCCGCCCCGGTCGAGACGGTTCCGGATGAATTCCGGCGCCTCGAAGGAGCCTGCCCCCAGCCGCGCGGGCTGGAGATCATCGAGGGCGCCTTCCACCGACCGGACCAGCTGGTTTGCAAACCAGGTCGACACCGCCGGATCATGGGGACCCGCAAAGGCCTCCCCAACGAAACGCTGACCCCAGCCCCCCAGGCTGCAATGGGTGTGGGTCGCCCCGAAGTAGACCTGTCCCCGACCGAGTCCGCGGGACTGTCCCAGCGCCTCCACCGCCCGGTCCGCCACCTCACGGGGGATGATCAAGGCATCGGCCGCCACCATCACCCCGGTGGCCGACCGGCTGGCGAACGCAACCGCCTTCACCCAGAGCTCATCGTGGATCCCGGTCGCCGGAGCGCCTTCCCGATTGCCATAGCCCGCGAGCGGAATCCGCGGGAAAGCCCCCTGCTCCGGGTCACTCACCAAGGCCCCGATCTTCGGGGTCAGACGCATCCGACTCCACCCCGATCGGATCGGCTCTGGCGCCGTGCCCCCCAAGGCGAGACTTGTGGACGCCACGGGAACAAGCTCCGGGGCCACGGGAGCCAGTCCGGAGACGACGGACGCGCCCACCAGTCCCACGACCCCGAGAATCCCTCCACCGGTCCAACGCAGCGCACGATTCCATCGGCTGGCCATCACCGGATTCTGTGGCGGTCGTCGTCCATGGCGATCCTTTTGTCGGACCGACCCCATCCCCAAACCTCACCCCACTGCGCCATCCTCACGCTGTTGGCAAAAATCACGCATCCCCGCGGAGCGGGCTTTGCCCTCGTCCACGACGTCAAATCGATTACGGATGTCAATTCTCCGATCGTTCCGGGGCGTTTCGGTGTCGTTTTCATGCCCCGGTTGAACTCCCTCCACCCCCGTGCATCTTGGCAGGCCTTCTGCTTGCGGAAGGGCAGCGGTAGCCAACGGGGTGTCCGAAAGGTCCTCCAGAGGATGCCGCAATGAGCCGGACTCTCTGGGAAGCGAGCCGCTGGCTCGCCGGTCCAGACCGGAGGTGATGCATAGGTTGAGGGGGATGGTGCTGGGGAGCGCCGTCCCCCTTTTTCCTGGTTCTTCCGCACACGGGCCAGGGATCACTGGGACCCATCACCTGGCTTCGGCGGGGGGAATCGGCACAAGACACTGCCGGTCAGCACTCCACCCGGAGGCACCCTCACAGGGGCCATCGCCAGGGTCGGCGATGCAGCCCCTGCCTCGCCCGGGCGCGGAAGTGCCCATCCGAGGGCTGGATCGAAAGACCTTTGGATCCCGCAATGAGCTCCGGGGCGGCTCGATCCCCATCGACACTCAGATCGCTCCCACAGCAGCGGACGCTCTCGGAAACCGCACCGTCACCGTGGTGCCCCGCCCCCGTGCACTCTCCACCTCGATCCCACCCCGGTGGTTCTCCACGATCGCCTTGACGATCGCCAACCCCAGGCCGGCGTGGCCTCCAGTCCCGGTCCGGGCCCGGTCCGCCCGATAGAATCGGTCGAAGATATGGGGCAGGTCGTCGGCTTCGATCCCCTCCCCCGTATCGGACACCGTCAGGATCGCCTCCTCGCCCTCGGATCCGGTCGCCACCCGGACCTCGCCTCCCGGGGGGGTGTGCTGGATCGCGTTCGAGACCAGATTGGTCACCACCTGGAGGAGGGCCTCGGGGTGCCCCTCCAAGGGGGCCGGGGCACAGTCGCGGTGGAACCGGAGCCCCTTCCCCGCGGCGAGGGACGTCTCAAGATGGTCGAGGATCCCTCCTGCAAGAGTTCCCAAGTCTGTCCTCTCGGGAGGCGAGGTGGGGCGGTCGGAATCGAGTCGGGCCAGCTCGAGAAGGGAGGACGCCAGCCGACGCATCCGCTGGGCTTCTTCGAGACAGGTCTCAACCGTCTCACGGTACTCCTCGGCAGACCGGGGCTTCGACAATGTCGTCTGGGCCTCCGAGATCATCACGGTCAGCGGGGTCCTCAGCTCATGGGAGGCGTCGGCGGTGAACTGGCGTTGCCGCTCGAAGGCCAGCTCGAGGCGGTCGAAGGTGGTATTGAGCACCGCCGCAAGTCGACCGAGCTCGTTGCCGTCGTCCCTGACAGCGATCCGCTCCGAAAGATGGCCCTCCGAGATCCGACGCGCCGCGGCACTGATCCTCTCGATGGGACGGATCTCACGCGTCGTGAGACACCAGCCTCCGCCAAGGCCCAGCACCAACACGAGCAATCCTGCCGTGTACAGTCGCCGGTCGAACCGGTCGATCTTGATCTGAGCCAGCGCGAGGGACTGACCCACCAGCAGGCAATTCCCAGGCTTGTTGAAGTAGTAGAACTCCCGGAATTCCCCACGGGTCCGGGTCCGATACCGTCCCGGCCCCGGAGACCAGAACGGCGCGGGCAACATGGCGGGGGCCAGGGGGGATCGATAGACCAACACATCATCCCGGGACCAGATCGCCGCATAGAAGCGGTCCGACTGTGATTCGGAGAACATCCTCACGACCTCATCGGGAACCAAGGAGTCCGGTCGTGGGTCATCCTGACCCTGGCCGCGTCCCCGGGGATTCTCGCGATCCCGTGGCGGATAGCCCCGACCGCGGCCGAGCGGATCATGGTTCCCGTCCTCATCCCGCGGGGAACGGCCCGGTCTGGGCCCAGGACCCGGTGCCTCACGCATCGCGATCCCCATCTGCGCCAAACGCTCCTCCAACCCCGTGTCGATCCTCTGGAATTCGGACATCCGGTGCACCTGCGACACCGCCATGCAGAACCCTGCCAGGACGATGGTGAGGAGCGCCGCCAACCACAGGAGCAGCCGCCAGCGGATCGATCTGGGAAAAAGCCGCAGCCTCATGACCCGACCAGATAGCCCTGACCGCGCCGGGTCACGATGACGTCCGCACCGAGCTTCTTGCGGATGCTGAACACATGGACATCGAGGAGGTTCGAGAGCGTGTCCTCCGACTCGTCGAACAGATGCTCATAGAGCGTCGACCGGGAGACCACCTCACCCCGGTGGAGCGCAAGGTACTCGAGGATCGCGAATTCCCTCGGCGTCAGGGTCACGGGCCGGCCCTCGAGTTCCACGGATTTCGAGCGCATGTCGATCCCGACCGCACCCAGGGTTATCCGGGAGGTCGCCTGGCCGGTGGCCCGACGGATCAGGGCCCGCACCCGCGCGAGCAGTTCGGGAAGATCAAAGGGCTTTGGCAGGTAGTCGTCGGCTCCCGCGTCCAACCCTCGAACCCGGTCATCGGTCGCACCCCGGGCGGTCAACAGCAGCACCGGGGTCGATTTCTTCTTCCTCAACCGCTCCAGGACGGTCCAGCCATCCAGCCCGGGCAGCATCAGGTCGAGCACGATGGCGTCATAGTCGCATTCCTCGGCCTTGAAGAGCCCCTCCACGCCGTCCGTCGCCACATCGACCGCATAGCCAGCCTCCCGCAGGGCCCGGGAGAGGCTCTTGAGCAGCCGCGGTTCGTCATCGACCACAAGGAGGCGCATGGGGGGCGATTGGAGGGTGGACCTGGGTTCGCTGGGACCTTCGGAAGACTCCCAGAACGGCGAGCCTGAAGGAATCGGGATTAATGGCGGATTAAGAACCCGGGCCACAGGACCCGGAAACCGCCCCCACCCTCCGCCGGCTTAATTCCACCTTAATCGGTGCCCATCTAGGTTGCGGACGTGATTCACGACATCCACGCATCGCATCGGGAGACCCTCAGGGTCGCCGGGCGCGTTTCCGTGATGCCGGTGGAATCCACCCGACGGGGCATTGCCCACTTGGACCCTGGCGTCGGGAAGCAAACCGTCAGAAAACCGGCCGGGTCGACATCCACGACCCGGCCCAACTGCAGTCACATCCCATGAAAAACACGCTATCACTGCTGGTCATCGGCATGGCACTGGGTGGTGCCACAGCTCTGGCAGGTCCCGACAGGTTCGGCGGCGCCCACGGGTTGCCGCCCGAGTTCGCCGCGTTCGACAAGGACGGCAACGGCGTTCTGTCGGCCGAGGAAAAGGCCGCGCTCAAGGCGGCGATTGAGCAACAGCGCAAGGCATTCCTTGCGAAGTACGACACCAACAAGGACGGTGTCCTGAGTCCCGAGGAACTCGCCCAGGCCAAGGCCGATCGCGAGGCCGCGGAACTGGCCGAGAAGACGGCCACGTTCGCCAAGATCGACATCAACGGCGACGGCAAGGTGAGCGAGGCCGAACTGGCCGCGTGGATGGCCGGAGCCTCCACCGAACGCGTCAAGGCGACGCTCACGCGGATGGACACCGACAAGGACGGTGTCGTTTCGCTGGCCGAGTTCACGGCGAAGCCTGCAGATCCGAAGCCCCCGGGCCACGGCCCCACCGGGGGTGGACCAGGGCCCGGTGACCGCCCACACCGCGGACGTCGCTGACCTCTGTTCATAAGGAGATCAGGACCGATCTCCAACACAGGGTGTGGGGCGCAGCCCCACTGGTGCGCGCTCCACACCCTCCACGTCGCAGCCCTATTCCAGCCCGGTGAACCTCCACCCCGAAGGAAGCGATGCCACGCTGCCGCCCAATGCTGACCTTCCATGCGCCCACGGCTGGGAGGAGGGGTCGAACCCTCATGGACAGCACCGGTGGCGGGCACCTATCAGGCCCAATGGAGCCACGACCTGATCCTGTGGCAGCCCCTCGGCGTTGGTACCGCCATGGCAACAGCTTCAGGCGTGACCCTGTCGGTCGTGGATCCGGCCTCGACAGCGTCGTCCCGATCCTATCGCATCTCACCACGGTCCCCCTGAGCCCCGATCCTCCATGATCGCCACTCCACAGCGACGCTGGTTCCTGACGGCCACGCATCTCGGCCTGGCACTGATGGGATTCTGGTTGGGCCGGCAGTTCATGCCGCGGGGGACCGACGCGGAAGCCCTGCCCCCTCGGCTCCCTTCCGACACCCGTAGCGTTCCGGGTGCGACCGCCACCCGCGGAGATCGTGCCGGCGGCACCTCGAACAAACCGCAGGCCAAAGGAAGGTGGGACAAACGCACCGTCGACTGGGAGCGCGTCATCCAACTGTCGCAGACCGGGGATTCGGACGAGGTCCTCTCGCAACTCCGGGCCCTGCATCGTGAACCGGATCTCTCGAGGCAGCTCCTGGGCAGCCAGCTCCTGATCGGACGCCTCGCAGAGATTGCACCCCAGCGCGCCCTCGCCGAAGCGGCCGCCCTGTTTGGAAGGGAAAGCCGGGCCATGGCCGAGGAGGTGGTCATGACCCGATGGGCGATGCGGGACCCGGTGGCGGCCTCCGACTACCTTGCAGAGAACGCAGCCTCCTTCGGATTCCTCGATGCCCATCAGAGGAGCATCGCCGCGACCGTGGCCAGGGCCTGGGCCCAGTCGGATCCCGAAGCGGCCGCGGAATGGGCATTGTCCCAGCCCGTGGAACTGCGCGGGGATGCGCTGGGCGCGGTGGTGCGCAACATCGCGGCATCCGACCCCGAGGCCGCGACCGAGATCCTGAACCGCCTGCCCGAGGGCTTCGAGCGGACCGAACTCCTCGAATCCATGGTGGCCTCCCTCGCCGAATCGAATCCGGATGCGATGGCGGCATGGTCCCTCGCGTTGCCGGGGGATGCGGAACGCACCAAAGCCACGGCCTTGGCGGTCGAATTCTGGAGCAACCAGGATCCCGAGTCCGCCGCGCAATGGGTCTCCGCCCTGCCGAAGGGTCCGGTCCGCGACGCCGCCATCGCCTCGCTCATCAACGGCTCCTCCTTCCTGCAGTCCCCGGAGACCTCCGAGGGCTGGATCCAGCAGATCACCGACGACGACCTGCGGGCCTCCGCCGAACAGTCGCTGGACCTGCGATGGAGGACGCTGGAATCCGAGAGCTACACCGCCACCGGACCCCAGAGGCCCTAGAACCCAGCTGACGTCACGGCGGTTTTCCGAGAGCCTCCCCACATGTTCTCACTCCGCGCCAAGAAGGCGCTCGTGACGGGTGCCGGATCCGGCATCGGAGCCGCCATCGCCAAGACCTTCAGCCGTGCCGGGGCCCACGTGATCGTGGCCGATATGAATGAAGCCGGTGGGCGCCACACGGTCTCCGAGATCGCGGCTGCCGGCGGAATGGCTGAGTTTGTGACGCTCGATGTCACCTCCGAGACCGCCTGCCAGACCCTTGGACGAGAGATCCTCGCGAAGCATGGCCCCTTGGATGTCCTGGTGAACAACGCCGGCATCGGGGCCGTTGGCACTCTGCTGACCACATCGGGATCGGATTTTGACCGGATGCTGCAGGTCAACGTCCGGGGAATCTTCAATGTCACCCGGGCCTTCCTGCCGGCGATGATCGACCGGGGTGCCGGGTCGGTGATCAACATGGCCTCGGCAGCAGGACTGGAAGGATTGAAGGACCGGCTCGCCTACGCCACGAGCAAGCATGCGGTGGTGGGTCTGACGCGGAGCGCGGCACTGGACCACGCGAAGTCCGGGGTGCGCATCAACTGCCTGTGCCCGGGACGGATCGAGACGCCGTTCGTCACCTCCCGCCTGGCGGAGTATCCGGACCGCGAGGCCGCCTACTTGGAGATGTGCTCAACCCAGGCCAATGGCCGGATGGGGCGTCCCGACGAGGTGGCCGCCTTGGCGCTCTACCTCGCTTCGGACGAGAGCAGCTTCGTGACCGGCGCGGCCCTCGCCATCGATGGCGGCATGACCGCCGGATCAGGACGATTCTGAGGGCGCAGGGCTGTCAGCACAGGGGTGGTTGGGGGCGGATGCACCCAGTGCCACCGGCCGCTGCGGCACCCACCGATTCAACCCAACCTTCGGTCTGGGTCCCCTCAGGCCGCCTTGGGCGCAGGGGCGGCCTCGGCAGCCTTCTTGGCGAGGATCGCGTCCTTGATCTTCTGGGCGAGTTCCGGCTTCTCCGACAACGCCTTGCGGGCGCTGTCTTTGCCCTGGCCGATCAATTCGCCCTGGAACTGGATCCAGGCGCCCTTCTTCTCGACGGCTCCGACGTCCAGACCGACATCGAGGATCGACCCCTCCTTGTCGATGCCCTGGTTGAAATAGATGTCGAACTCGGCCTCGGTGAACGGAGGCGCCACCTTGTTCTTCACGATCTTCACCTTCACATGGTTGCCGATGGCGCTGCCGGCGCTGTCCTTCAGGGCGTCCTTGCGGCGGATGTCGATGCGGACGCTCGCGTAGAACTTCAGGGCCTTGCCACCGGGGGTCGTCTCCGGGTTGCCGAACATCACGCCGACCTTCTCACGGAGCTGGTTGGTGAAGAGGCAGGTGGTCTTGGCCTTGTTGAGGATGGCGGTCAGCTTGCGGAGGGCCTGGGACATGAGGCGGGCCTGCATGCCCATGGTCGCCATGCCCATCTCCCCCTCCAGCTCCGCCTTGGGAACGAGGGCCGCCACGGAATCGACCACGATGATATCGAGCGCATTGGACCGCGCGAGGGTCTCGCAGATGCTCAGCGCCTCCTCGCCGGAATCCGGCTGGGAGACGAGCAGCTCGTCGAGGTTCACCCCCAGCTTCCGGGCATAGGCCGGATCCAGGGCATGCTCGGCATCGATGAAGGCCGCCGTGCCGCCCATCTTCTGGGCGTTGGCGATCAGGTGGAGCATCAGGGTGGTCTTGCCGGAGGACTCCGGACCATAGATCTCGACGATCCGACCCCGTGGCACCCCGCCGACCCCCAAGGCAAGGTCGATGGCGAGGGCACCCGTGGGGATCACCTCGATCGGGCGGATGACCTGCTCGCCCAGTCGCATGATGGCGCCGTCGCCGAAGGACTTGGTGATCGTCGAGATCGCGCTCTCGAGGTCCTTCTGCTTCTGGGTGTTGGGACGCGCCTCGGCGGAGGCGGAGGGCTTGGATTCCGGGGTCTTGGAGTCGGTCTTGGAGGGAGCGGGCATGGTCGGTCAGCGCGTTGGTATTAGATTGCGATGTCGAGGCTAGGAGGGGTCTCCCCCAAGTCAATCGCGTGAAATAGGGATACCTGCATCCCTAGGACATCCGCAGACCCACCCCGGAAATTTCAGGGCCGCTGACGGCGTCAGTAGTAGTAGACCGTGTCGGAGGACGGTCCGCCCTTGGCCCGGGCCCGGATCTGGGCCTTCGGACGGTTGATGACGGAACCGTCGGCCTGGCCGACCGGCTGGTCGGGCGTGGCCGACCACGCCCAGAGCGGTTTGCTCTGGTTGCCGCGGCCGAACTTTCCGAGATGCCCCACATCCCAGAGTGCGGTGCCCGGGGAATCGCTCACCCGATGGGTGATGAAGGCCCGGCGGCTCTCGCATTCCTCCTCGTTGAGGGGCCACGGCGGCTCCGTGCCGGGATCATTGGGATCCACCTTCCCATCCTTGTTGAGGAACTTCATGGCCGGGTTGGCCGTGAAGTTCGCGAACCACATGTAGGGCGTATAGACGTTTGCCGCCGTCGTGTCCCAACCCCCGTAGTCGCGGGTGCTCTTGTCGGCGAAATTCGCCATGCTCTCGTAGTTGAGCCAGAGCCGGCCGAAGGACTTGCGGGTGACGGGACAGATCAGGATGGCCGAGTTCGGGAGGTATTTGCCCTTGAGCAGGTTGACAATGCTGTCCTTGCGCCCACCGGTCCGGTGGTAGTCGGGACTGCCGTCGTCATGGACCGGGAACTTCCCTCGATGGTCCGACGAATACAGGATCTGGGAGAGGTACTGCTGTCGGATGTTGTTCAGGCAGGCGCTGCGCATGCCGGAATACTTGGCGCGGGCGAGGGCTGGCAGGAGCATGCCGGCCAGGATCGCGATGATGGCAATCACCACCAGCAGCTCGATCAGCGTGAAGGCCGCACCCCGCCTCCGGGAG
>CAZZKQ010000121.1:0-8877 GCA_964654875.1 uncultured Verrucomicrobiota bacterium
GCGAGCAGGGTTCCCCCCTCCGGTCCGAGGCCCACACCCCAACCCACCCACTCAGGCCTCACCATGAGGGCCATCGCCACCCAGGCCGAGGAGACGGAAACCCCGGCCACGAGGGCCACATCCGAACGCTGCGACAACCGGCCCACCACGGAACGAACCCGGTCCTGCACCAGGTCGCGGAACGGATGCACCGCCAGCAGTCCGACGTTGGACTCCGGGCACGCCCGGACACAGTCGAGACACACCGTGCAGTCGAGGTTGCCGGCCTTCCTGGGCAGGAAGAACCCCACCTCGCAGCCGCGCTGATGGGGGTTGCCCCGCAGGCAGTCGTGCGTCGTGCAGGTCGTGCACACCTCGGGATCGCGGACCGCGACCGTCAGCGGCGACGACACCGCCTGGATCGATCCGAAGGCCCCGATCGGACAGACATGCCGACAGAACGACGCACCGCGGAAGAGTCCGTCGACCGCCACCGCCAGCGCAAAGTAGAGGCCGATCAACGCCGCGGTCGCGGCGGGTCGGTCCCACCACGCGAACGCCTCGGACGCCGCGAGGAATCCTCCCAGCAGGATCCCTGCGGGCCACTTGCCACGGAGCCACCGCGGCCAGGACCACCGTGCGGGGAGGATCCGACGGCTCCCGTCACGCACCAGCATCAACGGGCAGCCGAAGCAGAACAGGTTGCCCACCGCCAGCAGCACCACCACCCAGAGACCGCGCCAGACCAGCCATGGGAGCACGCCCGCCAGGTTGGCACTGGCCACCGGCGGACCCCGGAACCCGTCGAGCATCACCCCCACCGCGAGCAGCAGCGCCATTCCCTGGATCGCCCGACGAAACCCGCCCCAGCGCAGGATCCCGCCAAGAACCGGAACCCCGAGCAGATCCCACCGCCGCGGTCGTCCGGGAATCGAACCCGGGGCGACATTGGGATCCGTTCGAGGCGATTCCCGGCGGGGTCCTGTCACCGCCCCGCGGAGCGCTCCCGGCCGCACGCCCCGCCGTCCCTCCAGCACCTCGAGGACGATCCACCCCAGGGGCAGCAGGAATGCGATGGATCCCGGGACCCACATCAGGGCCCCCGCGAGGGCCTGATCCTCGAGGGGACCCAGGGAGGTCACCCGGGGCGCCGACCCGTAGGCCGGATACAGGATGCGGTCGTGGAACGACAGCACCGCCGCGAGGGCGGTGTTCTGGAGATCCGCCCCCAACAGGTACGGGATCATGGCCCAGCGGGGCCAGCGGGGCCGACCCGGCCACGGCTGGATCACCGGGAACCAGAACAGCATCGCCGTCCCCAGGAAGCAGGCATGTTCCCATCGATGCCACGACTCCGATCGCAGCCCGAGTCCATAGAAGAACGGCAGATGCCACAGGAGGTTGGATCCGACAAAGGCCACCAGGCCGATTGCCGGATGGGTCAGCCGATGGACTCCCCGTTGCCAGAGTCGGGAGGCGAGGACCGGACCCAGGACCTCCCGCGTGACACCACGCGGCAGCCCACACAGCATCGGCAGATAGGGCGCCCCGAGCAGCAGGAGCGGCGGTGCGACCATGGTCAGCAGGAGATGCTGCACCATGTGCACCGACAACAGCCACCCGGCAAAGGCGTCGAGCGGCGACGCGATCGCGACGAACAGGGTGACGAGTCCCAGCAGGAAGGCCCCACAACGCGCGACAGGAAACCGTTCCGGCACCTGGACCGACAGCCGACGCCATCCGCGGAGATAGACGGCCCCGGTGACGACCAGGGCGAGAAACGGTCCGGGCGCAGGGTTCCAGGACGTCAGGACCGCCTCGACCGGGATGCTCACGGGATCGGGGCTGGGTCCCTTCGGCTACGGGCTCCGCCGGACCGACAGGGTGGCATCCCGCGCCGGGAGTTCGTTGGCCGGATGCAGGGTCATCATGAACGCCACGAGCGCGTCGACCTCGGCCGGGGACAGGTTCTTTCCGTAGGCGGGCATGTTGCCGCCGCCCTGGATCACCTGGCGGACCAGCTGGTCCCGCGTCAGCCGTGTGGCCACGGTCGAGAGATCCGGTCCGCGATGCCCGCCGACACCGTCGAGGGCATGGCAGTTCCGACACTGCTTGTTCTGCAGCACCAACGCCCCCTGGAGCTCGAGGGGGGAACGGCCCTTCACGAACGCCACAGGAGTCGGGTCCGAGGTCCAGGCCTGCATGTGGGGTGACCAGGGCGAGGTCAGCCCTGCCCAGGTCAGGAGCCCGAGTCCCAGGAACGCCACCAGCACGGTCAGCACCGCCACCGGACGCCGCCGGGCGCTCTTCTCTCCCGTGTTCGAGATGAACGGCAGCGCCAGCAGGGCCAGGACTCCGACCGCAGGCCCGACCAACAGGACCACCGTCTCCGTATAGGGCGGCAGCAGCGCCGCCACGGAATAGACCCACAGGAAGAAGAAGTCGGGCTGTGGCGCGGTCTGGATGTAGGTCGGATCGGGCACCCCTTCCGGTCCCTTGGGTCCGAACACCGCGGCACAGGTCGCGATCGCCAGCATCACGAAGGCCGAGAAATACAGATCCTTGCTGATCGCCCCCGGCACGAAGGCGACGCCCTCCTTCTCGACCAGCGTCTCGTACTCCTCGACGTAGGTCTCCCGCCGCACCGGCACACCCGGCTTCGGGTACTCGTTGATCCCCTTGGTGAGGACCAGCCGGAGATGCACCCCGATCAGCGCCAGGATCGTCCCGGGGAGGATGAAGACGTGGAGCGTGAAGAACCGCGACAGCGTCTCCCCCGCGATGATGGGTCCGGCGAGCATCAGATTGACGAGCTGCGCCCCGATGACGGGGACGCGTCCCATGATCGCCGTGCCGATGCCCAGGCCCCAGTAGGCGTCCTGGTCGAACCGCATCACCTGCCCCGTGAACGCCAGCCCCAGGGTCACGAACAGCAGCAGCACCCCGGTGATCCAGGTCAGTTCGCGCGGGTACTTGTAGGCCCCGAACAGGAACACCTGGGCCATGTGCAGGGACATGATCCCGAGCATGAAGTTGGATCCCCAGTAGTGGAGCGCCCGGAGGTACCAGCCCAGCGGCTGCTCATAGGTCAGGTACTCGAGGGTCGTATAGGCCTCGTCGGCCGACGGGACATACACGAACGCCAGACAGGTCCCGGTCACCAGCTGGAGCATCAGGCAGAGCATCGTGCCGCTGCCGAACACGTAGAACCAGCTGCCCGAGCTCTTCGGGACCCGGTGTCCCGCGGTCGAGGCAAACAGCTTCGTGAGATGCAGCCGGTCGTCGAACCACTGGGCGATCTGTTGGAGTTGCCGGAGCATGGGGCGGATCGGGTCTCGGATCTCAGGCGACCGACAGCGGTCGGGCAAGGGTCGGGATGAAGCCGCCCTTCACCCACAGGGCCCCCTTCTCGACCTTGTACTCGTACTCGAACAGTCCGCGCGGCGGAGGGCCCGAGGCGCGGGAGCCGTCCTCGTAGTAGGCGCCACCATGGCAGGGGCAGAGAAAGAGACGCGACTGCTCGAACCATCGGACCGGACAGCCCAGGTGTGCGCAGTTGACGGCGAACACCTGGAACTTCGAGCCGTCGATGCTCCGCACCCAGCACGGGATGTCCGCCGTCTTGCCATCCCACGGCCGGTGGACCGGATTCCGGTAGGTCGCCAGCCGGGTTGTGCCCGACGGGAACCCTCCAACCGGTCCGAGGGAGATCCATTGGGCGGAAGACGGACGCCGGAGGCTCGACAGCACATAGCCGAGGATCGGCACGGCCAGCAGCGAACCGGCCACCACGTTGAGCCCGACCCCGAGGGTCAGGAAGAAGCCGCGTCGAGACGACCCCTCGCAGCAGCAGTCGGATCCGGGCTTCGCAGAGGAGGATGGGGTTTCGCTCATGGTGTGGAAGGACGGGTCTGCCGGGGCCGTTGGGATGCCAGCCACGCCACGACATCGGAGACCTCCTGAGGGGACATCACCCGACCCGACACGTAGCCCCGCCAGTCGGGCATGCCCAGGTCGACCCGACCGGCCACGACGGCGGTTCGGAGCGCCTGGTCGCTGACGAGGGTCAGGTAGGCTGGATCGACGATCGACTGGCCGTTCGCACCGCCTCGCCCCTCCACCCCGTGGCATTTGGAGCAGAACGTCTGGTAGGCCGTCGCGCCCCGGGTCGCATCGCCCAGCGGAGCGCTGTAGGGCGGCAGCTTCAGCGCGGTCCGAACCCCCGGGGTGCCCTCGGTGAGGCGATCCACCAGGACGTCGATCTGGGCGTCGGTCAGCAGCCCACCCCGTTTCTGGCTGAAGGCCGGCATCGAGGTGCCCGGGACACCCTCGGTGATCACCCGCCGGAGCACGGTCGGATCCACGAATGCCAGATACGTGGGGTCGTTCAGAGGACGGGCGGCGGCAAGGCGGCCATCCCGGGAATGGCACCCGGCACACTGCAAACGATAGAGGGCGTCGAAGTCCATCACCGCGGTGTCGGGCCGCCACCGGTCCTCGGGTTTTGGTCGACCCGGGAGCCGGTCGCAACCCGCTGTTGCGAGGCCGATCACCGCGACGAGCACCCCCGCCATCGGGAATCCCAGAACTCGTCCCAGACCCGGAATCGAACCCGGTCGGCAAGCGGGCGATGAAGCGGGAGGGATCACGACTCCTCCTCCTCGGCCTCGAGTCCCACCCGGGCGGCGAGGGGCCACGTCTGGCGGGTCTCGATCCGTTCGCTCCGGGAGACCGACCAGCCGGTCACAAGGCCGAAGGCCACCTGGCAGACCACGAACCACGGCCAATCCACCCGCGCCACCAGGGTGGGGTCGATGAAGCGGCCGGCCGCATGGAAGAGTCCCGACCAGAACAGCGGCAGCACGACCCCGGCCCAGAGCCAGCCCCGGCGTGGGAACATCGGGACCATCACCGCGTAGATGAAGCCCACCAGCAGGCTGACGATCCCGTGGATCGCGGCGGCAACCATCACTCCCGCCCCGCTGAACGCCCGGAGCTGCTCGGTCGAGGCCCGGGCCAGATCCGGCAGCGCGGCGGCCGCGAGCAGGTTGATCGGAAACCAGGGACTGCCCTGTGCGATGAGACCGTAGGCGACCGCCAGCACCGCCATGACCATGCCTCCCAGGAGGCCGGCCTTCAGTCCCGAGGAATACGGATGCATCTGCGCCGGGATCCGCACCCGATGTCCCCCCTGCCCCAGTCGGAGATGCTGCACCCGATTCGACACGGGCTGCACGGGACGGGCCCGCTCGGATTCGGGGACCCATGGGACCCGTTCCTCATGCTCCTCGGGGAGCACCTCGCGCCACCAGCCGACTGCCGAGACCAGTGCCGAGACCAATCCCACGAGCGACACCACCCAGTGCGTCACCAATCCCAGGGCCACAAGCGCGATGCCGAACGCGGCCACCATCGGCCACAGCGTCGGCGCCGGCAGGTCGACATGCCCGCCGGAGCCTTGACTGGACTGGGGATTCGGGGTGGACATCGGTTTCAGGGATCCGTCGGGGCCTCAGCGTCCGAAGACATACACGACGAGAAAGACGACGATCCAGACGGCATCCACGAAATGCCAGTACCAGGTCAGCATCTGGATCCGTTCGTGCTGACGGGACGCCAAGGCACCCCGAAGGCTCAGCAGGAGGACAAGAGTCAACAGGAGCAGTCCGATGACGACATGGCTCGCGTGGAGACCGACCAGTGCATAGAAGGTCGTCCCGGCCAGGTTGCCGCTGAGCGTGAAGTGCTCGACGAGGATCAGCCGTCGCCACTCGAGCGCCGTGGCGGCGAGGAACCCGAGCCCGAGGAGGATCGTCACGGCCAGCATCGCCTGGAACCGTGCCCGGTTCCCGAGTCGGAACGCCCGCTCGGCGAGATCGGCCGAGACGCTGCTGGAGATCAACGCCACCGAGGCCAGCCAGGGGATGGAGAGGATGTCCTTCGGGTAGGGACCATTCAGGCTCTTCCCGAGATAGAACAGGTAGGCCACGACGAAGATCGTGAAGAGGGCCGACTCGGTCGCGAGCAGGCACATCAGCCCGACCTTGCGCCGCGAGGGCAGCACCCAGGGCTCGGTCTCCGACGGTCCGATGGCGTTCGGGACGTCCATGCTATTCAACCCTCCAGTCGGGATCGGACGGATGCTTGAGGTCCCAGAGCGGACGACGGCTCCGGACGGACGGCAGGGTCTCGAAGTTGTAGGGAGGCGGCGGCGAGGTGGTCGACCACTCGAGGGTCCAGGCATCCCACGGATCCTCCCCGGCCCGCGCCCCGCGCCGGGACGACCAGAGGAGGTTGGCCGCGAAGAACAGGATGCCGAGCGCCTGGAAGGCGACGCCGATCGTGGCGATCAGGTTCCAGATCTCCCAGCCCCGTCCGGCATCATAGGTGTAGATGCGTCGGGGCATGCCCAGGATGCCCGCGATGTGGAGCGGGGCGAAGGTGAGGTTGAACCCCAGCGCGAAGAGCCAGAAATGCCAGCGCCCCAGCCGCTCGCTCATCAGTCGTCCGGTCACCTTCGGGAACCAGTAGTAGATGGCTCCGAAGATCGTGAAGAGCAGACCGCCGATGAGCACGTAGTGGAAATGGGCCACGACGAAGTACGAGTCGCTCAGCTGCCAGTCGAACGGCGCCACCGCAAGCATGATCCCGGTCAGGCCCGCACACAGGAACTGGAAGAGGAAGGCCACGCAGAAGAGCATCGGGGTCCGGAACCGGATCTTCCCGCCCCACATTGTCCCGAGCCAGTTGAAGAGTTTGATGCCCGTCGGGACACCGACCAGCATGGTCGAGGTGGCGAAGAACGCGTTGCTCATCGCCGACATGCCGATGGTGAACATGTGGTGGGCCCAGACCCCGAGGCTGATGAACCCGATCATCACCGTCGCCCCCACCATCACGGCGTACCCGAAGATGGGTTTCCGGGAGAACACCGGGATGATCTCCGAGGCCACCGCGAATCCGGGAAGGATCAGGATGTAGACCTCGGGGTGGCCGAAGATCCAGAAGAAGTGCTGCCACAGGACGGCCGAGCCCCCGGCCTGGGTGTCGAAGAACTTGGCCCCGAGGAACCGGTCGAGGAGCAGCATGATCTGCGCGGCGGTCAGCGGCGGCAGGACGATCACGATCAGGTAGGCGACGACCAGGACGATCCACACGAAGAGCGGCATCCGCATCAGGGTCATCCCCCGGCATCGCATGCAGACCACGGTCACGATCACGTTGACCGCGCTGCAGATGCTGCCGATGCCGGAGATCAGGATGCTCAGGATCCAGTAGTCCGTGCTGTGCCCGCGGGAGAACGCCTTGCCGGTCAGCGGCGAGTAGGCGAACCAGCCGACATCCGGCGCGCTGCCGGCCCCGGAGAGACCCGGCGCCGCCAGGTAGCTGAAGTACAGCAGGCAGCCGCCGAAGAGGAAGATCCAGAACCCGAAGGCGTTCAGGCGCGGGAACGCCATGTCCCGGGCCCCGATCATGAGCGGGACCAGGTAGTTCATGAGCCCGGCGATGATCGGCATGCCCACGAGGAACACCATGGCCGTGCCATGCATCGTGAACAGCCGGTTGAACATCTCCGGCGGCAGGAACTGGTTGTTGGGCACCACCAGCTGCAGACGGATCAGGGCCGCCATGGTCCCGGACACGACGAAGAAGGCCAGGCCCGCCAGGACATACATCACCCCGAGCCGCTTGTGGTCGGTGGTCGTCACCCAGCCGTGCAGCCACGTCGGCAGCGAGAACGGCTCCTCGGAGGAGGACGGGACCGCGGTGCTGGAGGTGGAACGGGCCATGTCGGATCAGCGCAGGGTCTCGAGATAGGTCGCGATCTGCTCCACCTCGGTTGGCGTGAGCCGCATGTTGGGCATGAGGCATCCGGGCTTGATCGTCGCCGGATCCCGCAGCCATCGCCTCAGGTTCTCCGGGGTGTTGGCTGCAGCCCCTGCCGCAAGCGTCTGCCGCGCCATCAGCCGGCTCAGGTCCGGTCCGAACACCCCATCCGCCGAGGTTCCCTCGATCCGGTGGCAGTTGACGCACGAGGTCCTCAGGAAGACGTCCCGGCCCTGACGCCCGGCGGGCGAGTCGGCCGGCGGGGCCTTCTGGGCCGCCACCCAGCGGTCGAATTCCTCCGGGGTGTCCACCACCACCCGCAGCATCATCTTCGCATGCTGGGTGCCGCAGTACTCGGCGCAGTTCCCGAGGAACGTGCCGGTCTGGTAGGGCTCCAGCCACATGCGGTTGGTGCGGCTCGGGATGAGGTCGGTCTTCCCGGCCATCTGGGGCACCCAGAAGCTGTGGATCACGTCGGCCGACTCGAGGTGGATCGCGGTCGGACGGTGTCGGTCCCGTGCGCTGACCGGGACGTGGAGCTCATTGGCGGTGACGATGCCGAGTCCGGGATACTGGATCTCCCACCACCACTGGTGTCCCACGACACGGACCTGCAGGGCATCGGGAGGGAGTGGGGCGTTCTGGATCGCGGCGGTGGTGCGGAGGGTGGCGACCACCAGGACGACCACGACGAGGATGGGAATCGCGGTCCAGGCCATCTCGAGCTGGACGCTGCCGTAGATCTGGGCGGGTTCGGAATCGTCGTCGCCGGGCCGGCTCCGGAAGCGGACGACGGCATAGGCGAGCAGTCCACCGACCACCAGGAAGATCGCAGTGCAGATCAGCAGGGCCAGGATGGAGACCTCATGGATGGCTTCTGCCGGGGCCGACAGGGGCTTGAAGATGTTGGCCACCGGATGGGTGGCGGCGGAAAGCGCCGGTCCAGCGAGGACGGCGGCGACCCGCAGGATCCATCGCAACCACGATCCCGCCTGGCAAGGGATCTGGGGATGGCAACGGGTCGGGTTCACTCAGGGGTCGGTGTCGTTGCGGCAGGGCGACCGCTGTGAC
>CAZZKQ010000122.1:0-260 GCA_964654875.1 uncultured Verrucomicrobiota bacterium
GGCGTTCCTGGGCTGGCTCAACCGGGGGTCGGTGCGGGCGCATGCCGGGACGATGCCGGCGGTGTTCCGTGGGGTGATGGATGAGACGACCTATGCGCGGTCGGCGGAATACACCCTCGCCAAGTCGCGGTTCGGACAGGTGCAGTCCATCTGGGAGGTGGCTGTGTTGTTGGGGGTTCTGTCCATGGGCCTCCTGCCGGCCTCGTTTGCCGGGATCCATCGGGTCCTCGGGACCTCGGCGCAGGGGGACGCCCTGTGGG
>CAZZKQ010000122.1:270-8807 GCA_964654875.1 uncultured Verrucomicrobiota bacterium
TTTGGAGGTGTACGTCAAGATCTGTTCGGCTAATCGACGCCCTGTGGGTGGTTCTCGTTGGACTGGGTTTTTCTATGGCGTCGCTGCCGTTCGACTGGTGGGCGCAGTTCCGCCTCGAGGAGCGGTTTGGGTTCAACACGAGCACGCAGGGGCTGTGGTGGGTGGACCGGCTTAAGGGGCTGCTGCTGGGGATTGCCCTGGGACTGCCGATCCTGCTGCTGGTCCTGAAGCTGGTCGGCTGGATGGGGACGTCGTGGTGGCTGTGGGCGTGGGGGGTGATCCTTGGGTTCCAGCTGGTGATGCTGGTGCTGGCCCCGATCCTGATCCTGCCGCTGTTCAACAAGCTCACCCCGCTGCCGGAGGGTGAGCTGAGGGATCGGCTCCTGGCCCTTGGGGAGCGCACGGGGTTCAGCGCCCGGACGATCCTGGTGATGGATGGCAGCAAGCGGTCCCGGCACTCGAACGCGTTCTTCACCGGATTCGGCCGGTTCCGGAAGATCGTGCTCTTCGACACCCTGATCTCGCAGCTCACGGGCGAGGAACTGGAGGCGGTGCTGGCCCATGAGGTGGGGCACTCGAAGTGCCACCATATCCCGAAGCGGATCGTCTGGTCGGGACTGGTGCTCCTGGGGTCGCTCTTCGTCATTGCATGGCTGGCGGAACGTCCCGAGTTCGTCGGGGCGTTCGGGTTCCCTCCGGGATCCGGCCTCGCACCGGCGCTGCTGGTGTTCGGGTTCCTGTCGGGAACGGTCGGGTTCTGGTTCTCCCCGCTGTCGAACCGATGGTCCCGTGTGCATGAATACGAGGCCGACGCCTATGCCTCCAGGATGATGAACGGGCCCACGTCGCTGGTCGGTGCGCTTCGCAAGCTGAGCGAGAAGAACCTGTCCAACCTGACCCCGCATCCGTGGTACAGCGCGTGGCACTAT
This sequence comes from uncultured Verrucomicrobiota bacterium, assembly GCA_964654875.1. Taxonomy (GTDB): domain Bacteria; phylum Verrucomicrobiota; class Verrucomicrobiia; order Limisphaerales; family UBA9464; genus UBA9464. The sequence goes on from CAZZKQ010000122.1 coordinate 1,200, forward strand.
TCCCATCCCACCCTGCTCGAGCGCGAGACGGCCTTGGTTGGGTCGGCATCACGTGGGGAAGGATAGGGGACTCACGCGTCCCAGCGTTCCCGGCTGGGACTCCCGTCTTTGGCGGGTCGTCGTCGTTGTCGCCTCAGGATCCCAACGCCTTGAGGATCTTCCCCGGGAAGTGGGGGAGCGCGCGGGCGACCTCCTTCAGCATCCGCGGGGACATCTCGCTGGGGACCGTCGCCCGCATGTAGGCCCGGGGATGGACCACGTCGACCGGCCACGGTTGGGAGGCCGACACGGCGGCAGGATGACGGTCGCGGACCGTTTCCCGGACATACACGAACAGGTTCTGGACGTACCACCAGGCCACCTTCGGATTGTTCCAGATCGCCGGCCGGATGCAGTCGAGGGGCGCGAACCCGTTTGCACGGAACTTCGGCTGCCAATAGCTGGGCCACTGCTCGTTGATATGATGGGTGCCACCCTGTCCGGGCACGGCGGCCGAGAAGACGACCACATCCGCCATCTGGCAGAGGTCCGCCACGAACCCGTCGGCCCGCGTCTCGGACAGGTGTTCTGCGACCTCCAGGCAGTTCACGAGGTCGAATCGACGATCCAGTCGAAGCGGCTTCTCGAGGTCCTGGGCTTGGAAGCGGTCCGCGGGAAAGACCAGCTGGTCGGACCGGATGAAGGATCCATCAACCCCGTGCACGTCGCATCCCGATTCCAGATAGACCTTTGTCCAGGTCCCGGAGCCACAGCCGACGTCGATCACCTGCCGGGCGGGGATCAGGCTGAGGATCAGGGGCACCACCTCACGCGCCGAGGCAGCGGAATCCTCCTTCAAGCCCTCGTAGTATTGGGTCGAATAGGCCAGTGGCATGCCTTCGGATCCTTCCAGCCCTGTCGTGAAGGGTCCAACCCGAATCCGATCGGAGAACGACTTGGGACTTTCCAGCCCACGCCTCGAGGGATTTCCCTCAGCGGCATGCCGCACCTCCATGAGAAGATCGACTTCACCGTGGCCATCTTCGTGGTCGACCAGGGGAAAGTCCTCCTGGTGCATCACCGTCGATTGGGCCGTTGGCTGCCGATCGGGGGGCACATCGAGCTGGATGAGGACCCCGAGGCTGCAGCGCTCCGGGAGACCCTCGAGGAGAGCGGTCTCCAGGTGGAACTCGTCGGGGAACGGCCGCCCACGACGGAACCCGGCACCCGCGCCCTCATCGCACCGCGCTTCCTCGACATCCACCGGATCAATCCCGAGCACGAGCACATCGGCATGATCTACTTCGCCCGGGTGCGCGAGGGCACCCTGAGGCTCGCACCCGAGGAGCATCATGACATCCGGTGGGTGGATGCCGCGGGCCTCGACCGTCTCGTTCCACCTCTCTCCGGTGCGATCCGATGGTACTGCCACCAGGCGCTTCGGGAGCTTGGGGGCGTCTAGGCTTCGGCCTCTAGGCGAGGAGATGGGCGGCGAGTTCCTCGAACTCGGCGTGCTGGACACGACGCAGCCAGACCACGCCGGCATCATGGGCGGGACACTTCTCGTGGCTTTCGCACAGGTCGACGAACGCGAACGGATCGAACGGTCCAGGCAGGGTGAGGCGCCGCGCCATCTCAACCTCGGAGGCCGACTCGGCGAGCGTCGGCAGTCGACGACCCAGGCTGCGATAGACCGGATGGGCATCGAACCGACGGAACCAGTACTTGGCGTTCCAGTAGTCGGGCTCCCGACGGTGCAGGATGGCATGGATCATCGCCGCCTCGGTGTCCTGCAGATCCTGGACGATGTCGTGTGCGGCGTCGTGATGATCGTGGTAGAGCAGCGTGGCCGCGCGGAGCCGGAGGGATTGGTCCGGCTCGAGCTGTGCCTCCCTCCGGAAGCGGTCGAGCGCGTTCTCCAGCGGTCCCAGGGCCATGGCGTCGGACCGAGGACCCGCCCCCAAATCGGGTAGGTCCTTCGTGGAGAATAGCTTCCAGAAGGCCAAGCAACGGTTGGCCGGGACAGGATGTGTCAGGGGAAGCACGTGGGGAGAATTCGATCGCAGCGTGACGGAGTCAATGCCCCGGAGTGGTTTTGCACGGCGGCGGCTGTGCCTCCCGGTTCCCTTGATCACAGCCCCCGGATGCGGCGCTGGACGTGGTCATGCCGCCGGGGTCCATCCGCTGCCACGGAACCGGAGCCCGGGTTCGGGGGGCGGGTGGAGGATCTCGGCCAGGAGTTCGAGCGAATCGATGAGCCGCGGTCCCGGACGATTGAAGTAGGCGTTGCCATCGACAGCGAACACCCGGCCCTCGCGGACCGCCCGGAGCCGGGACCACTCCGGATGGGCCCGCAGCGGTGCCATCTCCTGCAGGGTCCGCGGGAGGTCGAATCCACACGGCAGCGCCACGACAATCTCCGGGTCGGCGGCGACCAGATCGTCCCACGATATCCAGTCCGAGTGAGCCCCGGCCCGGCCCAGCACCGGGGTGCCACCCGCAAGCTCCACGAGTTCCGGGATCCAGTTCCCCGCGCCCATGAGCGGATCCAGCCATTCGAGACACGCCACGGTCGGACGGTGCTCGAAGGAGCCCACCCGCTGGATGACATCGACCATCCGTCCCTTCAGCGCGCCGATCACGGAACGTCCCTCATCGGACACCCCGAGGGCCTGTGCCACGCGGCGCAGGTCCGTCCAGAGGTCCCGGATGTGGGCCGGCGACAGTGAGACGACCTCGGGTCGCGGACTGGGCCAGGTCTCGAGAAGACGGTCCAGTCCCGAGGTGTCGACCGCGCACACGGCGCACTGGCCCTGGGTCAGGATGAGGTCCGGCCTCAGCTCCCGGATCCGGGCGGAGTCGAGGGTGAACAGGGCCTTTCCCTCGGAGAGCGCCGCCTTCACCTCCGCATCGATGTGGGCGGAGTCTGCGGAGGAGTCGATGCGCGTCTGGCTGACGACCGGAATCGTCCGGGCGGCATCCGGGAAGTCGCACTCGTGGCTGCGACCCACAAGACGGTGTCCGGCCCCCAGGAGGAAGACCATCTCGGTGCCGGCAGGCAGGAGCGAAAGGATGCGCTGGGCGGCCATTGGAGGGAGACGGTGGTCGAATTGGGGAGGGGGGAAAAGTTGAGAGTTGAGGGTTGAGGGTTGAGAGTGGAGCGGATGATCACCGGTGGGACAGGCCAAGAGAACGTGACTGGGTCGAAGACGCTGGGGATCTTTCGTTGGCGGGCCTTCACCCTGGTCGAACTCCTGGTGGTGGTGGCCATCCTGGGGATCCTCGCCGCTCTGATGATGCCCGCGCTGTCGAGCGCGAAGGCCAAGGCCAGCAGCATCAGCTGCCTCAACCGCGTCCGACAGCTGGGGATGTCGCTCATGCTGTATGCCGATGATTTCGAGGGACAGTATCCCCCCCGTCGCCAGTCGACGAACACCTGGCCCTATCGGCTCCAGCCCTACTACCGCGATGCCAAGATGCTGGAGTGTCCCTCGGACAGCTTTTCCTGGCTCCTGCCGATGATTGCCCCCGACATGAAGCTGGTCCTTCGGCGGAGCTTCGTGATCAACGGGTTCAACGACTGGTTCCAGTCGGAGCTGACGGCGTCGAACTACCAGGCCTTCCTGGCGTGGCAGTGGCCGCAGGGGATGAAGGCCGCCTCCATTCCGAATCCGACCGAAACCATCGTCTTCGGCGAGAAGCGGAAGGGGTCCTACCATGTCCACATGGACTTCTCGCAGGGCCAGGCGGGCAACGACGTGGAGGAGATCGACCAGGCCCGTCATGCCAGCGGTGCCAACAAGGCGGGGGGGTCGAATTTCGCCTTCGCCGATGGCAGCGCACGATTCCTCAAGTTCGGCCGATCGACCACGCCGGAGAACCTGTGGGCGGTGCGTGACGAGTGGCGCCGGGCACCGGTCCGACAGGCCGTGGGAGTTCCGTAGGACCGGGGAAGGGTGCCCGTGCGGGGACGCGGGGGGTGTGCTGCGGCATCGTCCCCGGTCGGTCCGGAGGCTTGCCCAGGGCTGCCGGGGACGTCAGTCGGGTCCGACCCGACATGGGAAACTCCTGGTGTCGGGAGCTCGCCGCCTTCTGAAGAAATCCGGGTTGAGGATTGAGCGTCGAGGGACTCTGCGAGAGGATTCGGACCAGCAATCCCGAGCTGGCCATGAAGACCCCGACCCCATCCGTGGAACACCTGGGGAATCCCGCGCGTCGTCGGGTCCCGGCCTTCACCCTCATCGAGCTCCTCGTGGTGATCGCGATCATCGCCATCCTCGCCTCGATGCTCCTGCCGTCACTGAGCAAGGCGAAGAGCCGGGCCCTCGGAATCGCCTGCCTCAGCAACGCCCGGCAGCTCGCGCTGGCCACGCACCTGTATTCGGGTGACAGCAACGACTGGCTGCCGCCGATCCAGTCCCAGATCCCCGGCGGCGAGGTCACCTGGCGTCCCTATCTGTTCGTGGCGGGAGGCAAGAACCCGCGCCTCTACGACTGTCCCTCGGAACGCGTCGAGGTCTACGCCTCGGCCCGCACCGCGGCCATGAAGAAGGGCACGGGCAACCTCGCGGTGCTCGGGGCGTTCGTGCCGGCGGAGATCGATGTCCCGAGCGGTCTGGGCGCCGTGAATGTGCACTGGACCCAGGGCGGTGCGCAGCCGCCGTTCGGACGTCCCAGGGGGTACGAGGACAATGTCTGCCGATGGAACCAGATCGAATCGCCCTCCCGGTTGATCCTGTTCGGCGACGGGCACAGCGACGTGAACGGGACCTGGCCGAGGGACCGCTGGTGGATCTGGAAGGAGATCGGGGACGCGAAGGCCCCGGGATTCAACCGGGTGGCCCAGGGGGACAAGGGAGCGGTCCGGCATGACCGGAAGTCGAACTACGCGTTCGCCGACGGCTCGGGTCAGCTCCTCAACGCCGGACGCATCCCGTGCAACACCAACGAGTGTGCCTGGTCGGCGAAGGTCGACCCCCACTGATTCCGGAGTCTGTACCCATGCCCCAGTCCCGTCTCATCGCGTTCAAGTGGGTCGGCGTCGTCGTCCTGTTCGGCATGGCGGGATGGCGGGTCTGGAACTGGATGGGTTCCGACGCTGGGGTTTCGGAGAAGGCGTTCTTCTACGATCTGAGCGAGAAGCGGCTCTTCGTTGCGGATCGGGGCCTGATTCCACCCATCGCCGGGGTGAACGATGCAGTGACCGATGGGGTCCGGGCGGTGGTGGTCTCGACGAACGGGCATCCCGAGGTGCGGTCGAGCTGGGTGGTGGCCTACCTCGAGACGAATGCGCCCGAGCTCAAGGAACAGCTCGAGGCGGCGAAGGCCGCTGGCCGGCCGCCCGAAATCGGAAGGACCGCTGCACAGGGGCTCCGGCTGGTGAGGCGTCCGGGCGACGCGGACTGGGTCTCGCTGGGATCCCCCGAGGGGGAGCAGATCGTCTCGGAATGGCTCCGGCTCGGGACCGAATCCTCCCCTCCCGTCATCTGCACCCCGTGATGCCGATCAGTCTCTGGTTCGGACGGCGGAGTAGACGGTGAACAGTTCTCGGCCAACGACCTTTCGGCTTGTGAGACGAAACTGAGCGGCATCCGCGAGGATGGGCACACCGTCCCCATCGGCGAGGGTGGGTGCATGTCGACCACCAAGGAGCAGCGGGCAGAACGTGATGTGCAGTTCGTCGACAAGTCCCTCCCGGATCAGCGCCTCGTTCAGTTCCCCGCCGCCCTCGCAGAGGAGGCGTCGGATACCGTGTTCCCGATGGAGACGTTCGAGGGCCTTCCTGAAATCGATCGTGGAGCGTCCGAGGCACCAGATGTCGTCGGCCAGGCCCCGGAGACGCTTCCACTGTCCGCGACTCCGCTCGGTGGTCAGAACCAGGATGGGGGAGAAACGCTGGGACCAGATGGCGGCGGAGGAGGAGATCGAGCCGCTGCCGCTGACGACGAGGCGCAGCGGGTGTTCCCGGAGCCCCTGTCGCAACCGCCGCCGCCGGAATGCCTCGCTGCCGTTCCCAAGCGTCGCTCGGGTCGCCTCGAGGGTGCGGGCCCCGCACAGGATCGCGTCGGCGGTGGACCGCAGCTCGTAGAGGTGATGGCTGTCCGACGGGCTCCCGAACGTCGTCACATCGTGGTCCTCCGACGCGATCTTGCCGTCGGCGGTGACGGCCACGTTCAGGAAGACGAAGGGACGGGGCGGGCGGGAGGACATCGGGTCGGTGGGCGGTTTAGAGCAGCAGCATGGCGTCGCCGTAGCTGAAGAATCGGTAGCGTTCCGCGATCGCCTCGCGGTAGGCGGCGAGCATGAGATCCCGTCCCCGGGGATGGCATCCAGGAGCGGCGAACGCGCTGACGAGCATCAGCAGCGTGCTCTGCGGGAGGTGGAAGTTGGTGAGGAGTCCATCCACCGCCCGGAAGGTCGCCGGCGGGTGGATGAAGATCGCGGTGCGGCCGGGGCCGGGGACCACGACGCCGTCGTGGTTCCGGGCGACGCTCTCCAGGACCCGGACCGTCGTGGTGCCAATGGCGATGACCCGTCGCCCCTCGGCACGGGCCTTCTGGACGGCGATGGCGGTGGCTTCGGGAACCTGGAACACCTCCTCGTGCATGATGTGGTCGTGAACCTGTTCGGCCTTGACCGGTGCGAAGGTGCCATGGCCGACGTGCAGGGTGACCGAGGCGGTCTCGATGCCCCGGAGGCGCAGGTCCTCGAGCACGCGCGTCGAGAAATGGAGCCCGGCAGTGGGTGCGGCGACCGATCCGGCCTGTCGGGCATAGACGGTCTGGTAGCGCTGCTCGGTGAGTCCACGGTCCGCCGGGCTGGGTGGCTGGATGTAGGGCGGCAACGGGAGCTCGCCGAGCTGGTCCAGGGACTGGAGGAGGTCGGACACGCCGGAGAAGCGGAGGTGACACCACCCCTCGTCGTTCTTCTCCAGCACGGTGCCTTCCAGGAGGCTGGGCTGGCCGTCGAGGGATCGGAAGCGGATCACGGTCCCGGGCCGGACCCGCTTGCCGGGGCGCAGGAGGGTCCACCAGTGGAGGGGTTGGGATTCCTCGAGCAGCAGGACCTCGATCCCGCCTCCGGTGTCCTTCTTGGCCCCGTGGAGTCGGGCGGGGATGACCCGCGAATCGTTCAGGACCAGCAGGTCGCCCGTTCGGAGCAGGTCCGGCAGCTCCCGGAAGACCCGATGCTCCCGGGTGCCGGTCTGCCGGTCGAGGACCATGAGGCGGGATGCGTCCCGGGGCTCCACGGGAGCCTGGGCAATCCGGTCCCCAGGCAGGTCATAGTCGAATTCCCGGGTCAGCATAAGGTTCGATGATGATCAACGGTCGCATCGGAGGAACGAGTCGGGTGGCCTGGGCTGGTGGATCGCTCCCTGTGCCTCTGGCGGTGAGGCTGGCTCCCACGGTTCGTCAACCGATCCCGAGGCTCAACAGGGGAAAAATCCCGGATCCAGCTGTGATGAATAACGTTAACGACCTCCACCGAATTGACGTTTTTTTCAATATTCGATTCCAAATCGTTGCAGGACAATAGGTTATAGAATGATGAAAAACCGTTGACGATTCAGTGGCGTCTAGGGTTTTCTAGGGGCGCCTAGTTAAATTTAGGGAGGATTTGGGTTTGTCA
>CAZZKQ010000123.1:0-8749 GCA_964654875.1 uncultured Verrucomicrobiota bacterium
ACGCGGTGCGGAGTCGGCGACGGCATTGGGATCCTGGATCGCGGTGGCCGGACGGTTTCCTGATTTGCCGGTCGCGGGATCCGTCCCGATATCGGAGGGGCACACCAGGATCTTCACCGAGCGGAAGATCGGGAACAGGCGCTCGGGCCAGCGATTCGTCATCGAACGCTCCGGAAACTGCCCCCCATTCTCACCGGCATAGAGGGTGGCGGAGAGGCCGAGTTGGCGGACCTGGTTGACGCACGCGATCCGCTGGGCCGCGGACTTCGCCTTGCCAAGCGAAGGAAGCAGCATCCCGGCAAGAATCGCGATGATGGCAATCACCACAAGCAACTCGATGAGCGTGAAGGCTCCGTGCTGTCGCGGTGAATGGAATCTCGTTGGATGCATGATTCAACGGTGGGACCGGGAGATTCATCGAATCGATTCCCGACCTCCGACGTCCCGGAAGGGCGTCGGTCTGGTTTTGGATATGACGAGAAACTCCTGGATTCTGGTGGTGGTCGCTCTGCTGCTCGGCATCGCCTACCTGTTCGGCTTCACGGACTTGGGACGGGTCCAACAAATTCAAATCAATGTGATCTCACGACCCTTCGCACCGGGACTCGCTCCCGGGGATGCCCTTCCCATCATCTTCGGACTGGATCGGGAATGGTCACTCACAAGGGTCCGGGTCGCATCCGTCGCCGAGGTCACCAACGCGAAGCCCAGATGGGTCTGGAGCCTCGCGTCGGACAAGGGATCGGCCCCGACCCGGGGATTCGCCTATGGGGATGAGGTCGAGGGATTGCGACGTATCGGTGGATCGACCACCTCCGGGCTCGTCCCGGGCACGGTGTATCGGCTCGAGGTCGAGGCCGCTGGGGCCCGGGGGTCTGTCGATTTCACGCCCCAGGCCGTGCCCGGGGCAACCCCGTAGGATACCGGTTCCGGACTCCTCGTCGCCTCCCTAAATCTGGCGATGGTGGAGGCGCTTCGAAATGGTGCAGCGTGTTCATGTGACGCCGCATTCCAAGCGGTGGCACCCCAAAACAACATGAACACATCACTGCTGATGCTCGTGGCGCTGCTCCTGGCAGCGGTCACGACCCAACCCAACGTCCGCGCCGCTGGCGCGGAGAAACCCGCCGCCTCCTCCACCACCACGAAGGAGGCGGGAACCCGCAAGTTCAACCGCACCGTCCCGTTCCGGGGGAAGGTCGCCGCCATGGATGCCCAGAAGAAGACGTTCACCCTCAGTGGACCGAAGCAACGGGTCTTCATGCTCTCGACCGACACCCAGATCGAGAAGGCGGGACAACCTGCTGCGATCGAGGACATCGCCACCGGCGACGAGGTCCGCGGCCTGTGTCAGATCGACGAGGACGGACAACGGATCGTCATCAAGGCGAGCTTCGGTCCCAAGGTGGCCAAGTCCGGACCCGGGAAGGACAAGACTGACCCGGCCGAGGTTGCCGCCGGTACCTGATCCCACCCAGCGCTCGGATCCAGCCCAACCCAACAACACGGGTGGCCATCCCCAGGGTGGCCACCCTTTTTGTTTCCATCCCCAGGGATCAGGGTTCTTCCCGACCCGGCTCACGGGTGCCGGAACCCGAACGACCCACCAGCGAGTCCCCAAGTTCCTGTCGTGCCAGCTCCACCTCCCGCAACATGCGCCGGAGCACTCGGGGATTCCGTTCCGATCGATCCCGCATCTCACCCGGATCGGATTCAAGATCATAGAGAGCGAGCCCCGTCCTGGTCTGGGTATAGGCCACGGGCCGGCCGTCCCTCCCGCCAGCGCGTCCCTCCAGCACACCGACAGCATGGGGGAGGATCAGCTTCCACCTGCCCTTCCGGACCGCCTGAAGCTGGTTCTGGAGGTAGTAGAACCAATAGGTGCGTTCCGGACCCGGACCGGTCCCTGCCAACACCGGCCAGACGTCATGGCCATCAATCCGTTTCTCCGGCAATGCGGCACCCACCCGACGGGCGAGGGTCGGGAGCAGGTCGATGGTCATGAGCGGTGCGTTGCAGGACCGGCCGGCTGGAATGTGGCCCGGCCACCGCATGATGCAGGGCACTCGGATCCCACCCTCGTAGACCGTGCCCTTGCCCTCCCGGAAGGGGCCCGCCGATCCGGCGTGGTTGCCGTAGCTCAGCCAAGGTCCGTTGTCCGAGGTGACCACCACCCAGGTGTTGTCCTCGAGACCATTCCGCCGAAGGGCCTCCATCAACACACCGACGGATTCGTCGAGTTCCTCGATCACGTCGCCATAGACCCCGGCGGCGGACCGATTCTGTCGACGAGGGCTCACATGCAGAGGCACGTGAGGCATGGAATGGGCGACATAGAGGAAGAAGGGGGAGTCCCGGTGGCGATCGATGAAGTCCACCGCGCGCCGGGTATACCTCTCGGTGAGGAACCGTTGATCGGGCTGGGTCTCCACCACGTGGACCCCATCGATCCATGGCAACGGCGGATAGCTGCCCGGCTTGGCTGTGGGATGGTTGGGCCACATGTCGTTCGAGTACGGCAGCCCGAGGTAGTCATCGAAGCCGTGTCGCACGGGCAGGAACTGCGGCTGACTTCCCAGATGCCATTTGCCGACCATCCCTGTGGCGTAGCCCCGTGCCTTGAGGAGCTCGGCCAGCGTCGTCTCACCGGCATGGAGGCCCGTGGGCGCCCCGGGGAACAGGGCGCCATGGATCCCAATCCGATTGGCATAGCATCCGGTGAGGAGGGAGGCCCGGGATGCCGAGCAGACGGGCTGGGCGACGTAGAAGCTCGTGAATCGGGTCCCCTGGGCCGCAAGACGGTCCAGATGCGGTGTGCGGATCCGGGTTGCACCGAAGGCCCCGAGATCACCCCAGCCCAGGTCGTCGAAGAAGACCACGAGGACGTTGGGTGGACGATCGGCTGCGCTTGATCCGACCACAGCCCAGAGGAGAGCAACGAAGAGAGCGGCGCGGTATCTCATGGGATGGTTCCAAAGCATCCGAAACCGCACCGACGAAACCAAGGCCCAACTCCCCTGCTGCGAGGTCCTGTGCCTCGCGGGTCCTCTGCTTCCGACCCTGCTACTCGAGGGTCCGTCGCGGCAGCAGCAGCTTGGTGATGAGGCCGGTCCACCCCGTCTGATGACTCGCCCCACATCCTCTCCCTGTGTCTCCGTGGAAGTACTCGTGGAACAGAATGTGGTCCGAGAAATGGGGATCCCGGGAGAGCTTGGGGTGTGCCGCCAGCACGGGACGATGCCCCTCGGCGTCACGGAGGAAGAGTCGCGACAACCTGCGGCCCAGATCGGTGGCGATCTGATCCAAGGTGGCATGGCGACCACTGCCGGTCGGATACTCCACCTTGAAGTCGTCGCCGTAGTAGTGGTGGAACCTCTGGAGGGATTCGATGATGAGGAAGTTCACCGGCATCCAGATCGGGCCGCGCCAGTTGGAATTGCCCCCGAACAGATGGCCTCGGGATTCCCCGGGCACGTATCCGATCTCGAACGACTCGCCATTGGACTCAAACCGGTAGGGGTCCTTTTCATGGACCTTCGACAGGGAACGGATGCCGAAGTCCGACAGGAATTCCCCGGGGTCGAGGACCCGGCGCAGGAGGCATTTCATGCGGTGCCCGCGCAGGAGAGAGAGGAGGTGTCGATCGCCACGACCGGTCTCATGCCAGCGCGAGACGAGTGCCGCGAGGTCCGGTCGATGCTCGAGAAACCACAGCATGCGCTCCTTGAAGTGCGGCAGCGTGTCGAGGAGTTCCTCCCCCAGGGTCTCAATGGCGAAGAGAGGGATGAGCCCCACCATGGACCGGACCTTGAGCGGTATGGCCGGCTGGTCCGGCAGCTGGATCTGGTCGTAGTAGAACTCGTCCTGCTCGTCCCAGAGTCCCATCGCCTCCTCGCCCACACCGTTGATGGCGGCCGCGATGCCAAGGAAATGCTCGAAGAACTTGGATGCGATGTCCCCGTAGGCGCGGTTGTGGCACGCCAGCTCCAGGGCGATCCGCATCAGGTTCAGCGAGTACATCGCCATCCAGCTGGTGGCGTCGGCCTGGTTGATGTGGACGCCCGGTGGCAGCTTGGCGCTGCGATCGAAGACACCGATGTTGTCGAGACCCAGGAATCCGCCCTGGAAGATGTTCTTGCCCTGGGTGTCCTTGCGGTTGACCCACCAGGTGAAGTTCAGCAGCAGCTTGTGGAAGACCCGTTCGAGGAAGGCGAGGTCGCCCGGGTCCTTGGGATCGAGGAGCCTGCGGGCCTTGCGATCCATCTGGAACACCCTCCACGTGGCCCACGCATGCACCGGAGGATTGGCGTCGCTGAAGCTCCACTCATAGGCCGGCAGCTCGCCATTCGGATGCATGTACCACTCACGGGTCAGCAGCACGAGCTGGGCCTTGGCGAACTCGGGATCGATGATGGCCTGCGGGATGCAGTGGAACGCGAGGTCCCACGAGGCAAACCAGGGGAACTCCCACTTGTCGGGCATCGACAGGACATCGCCCGCATTGAGATGCGCCCAGTCCCGGTTGCGTCCCTGTCGACGCACCTCGGGCGGCGCCGGCTGGTCTGGATCCCCCGTGAGCCAGCGGTGGACGTGGTACCGGTAGAACTGACGGGACCAGACCATTCCCGCAAACGCCTGGCGTTGGATACTTCGAGCGTCCGGATCGGACATGCCCTCCTGAAGGCCGTCATAGAACTCATCCGCCTCGGCCCGACGTCGGGTCAGGATCTCCTCGAAATCCGCAAACCCGTCGCCGGCCGGCTTCGGCTTCCCGCCTCGCGCCGTGCGACCTGCCCCGGCGGACTTCGCTACCGCCCTGAGACGCAGTCGGACCTCAGCGGAGCCCGACGGTCCGAGGGTCAGGACATGGTGGGCGGCGGCCTTGGTGCCGGTGTGGGCGGGATTGACGGTATCGACCCGCCCCCCGACGACCGCGTCGTTGATGCCATCCTTGAAGAAGCCGCATGCGAGGGTCTCGCCATAGAGCCGGCGGCGGTTGGTCTCGTTCTCGGTGAAGAGCAGGGCGGGCGCGTTTTCGCAGACCAGTTCATAGTCGGACTGATAGACACCACTCGCATGGATCCGGCCAGGACCGGTCTGACGGAGTTCCGGCTTCGCGATGCCCTTGCGCCACGACCAGATGTTCCGACACCAGAGATGCGGAAGGACGTGGAGCGTCGCGGTGTCGGCACCCCGGTTGTGGACCGTGATCCGCATCAGGATGTCGTCGACGGATGCCTTCGCATATTCGACGAACACATCGAAATACCGGTCCTCGTCGAAGATCCCGGTGTCGAGGAGTTCGTATTCCGGGGACTCCTTGGCTCGTCTGCGGTTCTCGTCGACCAGTTGGGCGTAGGGGAAGGCCCGTTGCGGATATTTGTAGAGATATTTGAGGTAGGAATGGGTCGGTGTGGCATCGAGGTAGTAGTAGAGCTCCTTGACGTCCTCGCCGTGGTTGCCCTCGGCATTGGTGAGTCCGAAGAGGCGTTCCTTGAGGATGGGATCCTTGCCATTCCAGAGGGCGAGCCCCAGGCAGAGGCGTGAACGGATGTCGCTGAGCCCAGCGAGGCCCTCCTCACCCCAGCGGTAGGCCTTCGACCGGGCTTGGTCATGGGACACGGAGGCCCAGGCATCGCCATTGGCGGAATAGTCCTCCCGGACCGTCCCCCATTGTCGTTCCGCGAGGTAGGGCCCCCAGAGCCGCCACGAAGCGCGGCCATTGGCATCGGCAACCAGTCGCTGTGCCTCCTTGGAGTTGGGGTTCATGGGCGTCGAAGACTCTGGGGGCTCACGCCGGCAGGCGGAGGGTTGATGTGAGGGTGCGGGGAGGGACGAGGGAACCTATTTGGAGGGTGCCGGGAGAGTGTGGGGTTTCCCGAGTTCGTGGATGCGCAGGTTGCGAAAGCGGTAGACCTGACCCTTCTCCCCATGGTGCTGGAGACCGATGACACCACTCGAATCCATGGCGTCCTCGACATCGGTTGTCACGACCCCGTTGACCTCGATCCTCAGTCGACGGCCGATGCAGGTGATCCGATAACGGTTCCAGTCGTGACGCTTGAACGCCTCCCCTGCGCGCGCGCGGAACGCGGCGATGCTCTCGGGATTTCCCGCAATCGGGGAGATGAACCAGCCCCGCCGGTCCTCGTCATACAGGCCACCCGCCCATTTCCTCTTTTCATCTCCATCCACCTCGGCCTGGTAGCCCCAGACCCTGTTGGGAGCCACGTGGGCCCGGAACATGATGCCGCTGTTCGAATCCCCGGGCGGCAGGAAGACCTCTCCCTCGAAGATGAAGTCTCCATAGGACCTGTCGGTCACCAGAAAGAATTTCCTGTCGCCGAGAAGATGGAACTCTCCTCCCACCACCTTGGCTTCGCCCCATGAGAATGGGTTCCGCCAACCGGAGAGATCCCGGCCATTGGTCATCGCAACCCATCCGTCGGCGCGCTCAGTGGCCGATCTCGGGAGAGGGACCGCTTCGGCGCAGACGACGCGGGAAGACCTCGTGGAGCCAAGGCAAAGCAACAAGGCCGCCAGAAGGGTCCACCTCCTCGGGACGGAACCCGGGCGGGGTCGGACGGAACAGGCGGTGATCATGGCGAGGTGCATGGGCCTTTCGGAGGCGCGGGCGTCTGATGTCATGAGGCTAGAGGCGGGCGGATTCGGGGTCGACTCCCCTGATCGGAGGATTGTTCTGGAGCGGTTCCGTGAGCGCCCCCGGAAGCATGGGCATCCCACCTGTCTGGGTGCAGACGAAGGCGGCCACGTCAGAGGCCAGCCGGAGGGTCGTCTCCAAATCCAGGCGGCGGAGCCGACCCGAGAGATAGGCGGCGGTGAAGGCATCGCCGGCGCCGACAGTATCGATAACAGCCACCACCGGAGCGCCGTGCCGAAACCAGCGTCCGTGATGCCAGACCCGGCTCCCATGGCTTCCAAGGGTGAGGATCACCTCCTCAAGCCGGAATGCCTCGGCGAGCGCCAGCACCTTGGCTTCCTGGGATCCGGACCATTCGAACCATGCCGATACCTGCTCCAGCTCCACGTCATTGAGCTTCACGACGGTCGCGAGACCGCAGGACACGGACACCTGTTCCGGCCCATGGAACGGCGCCCGCAGATTGAGATCGCAGAGGCGGATGCAGGAATCCCCCGCAGCGGCGACGAGACGGCGGATCGAATCACGGCTCGCGCCGGCGCGCTGCGCCAGGGTTCCGAAGCAGACGGCATCAGCGTTGCGGATCCGGGCGAAGGCGGTCCCATCGGCCTCGATGGCATCCCAGGCAACGCGCTCTTGGATCGAATATCGAGGCTGTCCCTCGGCGTCCACGGCAACGGCGACGGTTCCCGTGGGGAGGTCGGGATCCGATTGGAGCGAGGACAGATCGAGTCCCCTTCCCCCCAGCAGAGAGCGGGCCTGCTCGCCGAGAGGGTCAATCCCGACCCTGGAGATGAAGGTGACCTGGTTGTGGAGGGCGTGGAGATGGCCTGCCAGGTTGGCCGGCGCACCTCCGAGCTGGGGTCCGGAAGGAAGAAGATCCCAGAGGACCTCGCCGATGCTGACGACCCGGGGGGTTCGCATATCCTGCCCGGATCCGGTCTAGCGCTGGGCGCGGTTGAGGGGATCCCAGAACTCCGAGTTCTGGAGCGCCTTGGCATTCCCCGAGGAGGGATCCATCGGAGGATTGATCCGGGCACTCTTGCGGGACTCGGCATGGCCATCGTTGAAGACAGCCACCCCCTGATCCTTGTGCCGGCTGTTGTCGACCCCCTCCAACCCCTGCCCTTTCTCCATCCCACTGAACGGCCACCAGAGGCTGCTGCTCCAGTAGCCGTCGGCCTTCGGCATGCCATCCCCGATCACCAGATTCTGTGAGGGATTCACGATCGCGGTCCGCTTGAACCAGGGCGCCACATCGAAGCGGACACCGCCGACGGTCAGGGAGTCGGGACCGTAGGGATGACGTCCGAGGAAGAAGCCGTTGTAGCCATAGCCCACCTTGTGGGCATCGAATTTCCACTCCCAGCGGACGCCCTTGTCGAGTCGCTTGCCCTTGATGCTGGGGCAGCGGAACAGGTTCGAGTTGTTGTTGCCGTAGCCGACGATCGAGGTGCCCCACCAGTTGGTGAGGGCACGGTTCGGATCATCCCCCTGACCGAGGTTGCGGTGCGCAACGAAGGTATCGCGGTACTCGTCGGTGTAGAACTGCATGAAGAGGGCGATCTGCCGCAGGTTGTTCATGCACGCGGTCCGGTTCGCCTTCTCCTTCGCGTTGGCCAACGCCGGGAGGAGCATGCCGGCCAGGATGGCGATGATGGCGATCACCACGAGGAGTTCGATCAGCGTGAAGGCAGCGCGGTTGGGTCGGATCCGGAACGGCATGGGAAGGTTCATCGGAGGAGCAGGCCTGGGGTTCGGGCGGAAAATCCCAGCCAATAGACCCGGGTGCCTGTGCGCTGTCGAGCGGCAAGCCCGCGGCTACGGTGGCGCGACCGGGGGTCGGCCCAGGGTGATCGGTGCGGACACACCATTCGTGCTTCCGCGTCGATAGCCGGCAGCGTCCACCGTGACGTGGAGGTACCCCAGAGTCTGAAGATGTTCGGCGATGGATCGGAGTCGTCCGGCAGAACAGAGGCGCGGCATCTCCTCGATGCCGACCTCGATGCGGGCGAGGGAACCCTGCTTCAGTTCGTGGTGTCGGACCCGGACATCCCAGAATCCCTGGTCCCGGAGATGACGTTCTGC
>CAZZKQ010000124.1:0-8725 GCA_964654875.1 uncultured Verrucomicrobiota bacterium
GCTCTGCCGTGTGCTGTTCAATTCCAACGAGTTTCTCTTCCTGCCATGAACCTGTCGGCCGAACACCTTTCCCCGCACGGCCGGCATCTGCTGGACCGGAGACGGTTTTTGAACGGGAGCGCGACAGCCCTCGGGTCGGTGGCACTCACCCACCTTCTCGGGGCCCAAGGGCTCCTTGCATCCACCCGACCCGAGATCAATCCCTCCAATCCCTACGCCCCCCGCAGCGCCCACCACCCAGCCCGTGCCCGCAATGTTCTCGTCATCTTCTGCGCCGGTGCGGTCAGCCAGCTGGAGACGTGGGACTACAAGCCGGAGCTGATCAAGTGGCACGACAAGCCGCTTCCCGGAGGCCCCTCGGTCACCTTCCAGGGACCCGCAGGAAATCTGGCCCGCCCCCAGTACGGGTTCCGTCCCCGGGGCCAGACCGGGAAGTGGGTCTCGGATCTTCTCCCCAACCTGGCGGAGCTGACCGACGACATCGCCTTCATCCACTCCCTCACCAGCAAAAGCAACACGCACGGTCCCGCCGAGAACTTCCTCTCCACGGGGTTCATTCTGGATGGCTTCCCAAGCATCGGTTCCTGGGTCAGCTACGCCCTCGGTAGCGAGAACCAAAATCTCCCTGCCTTCATCTCCATCCTCGATCCCCGGGGCGTACCCCAGAACGGATCGAACAACTGGGGACCGGGATTCCTGCCCGCCGCCTTCCAGGGGACACCCTTCAGCGCGCAGGATCCGATCCGACATCTCTCGGCACCCGGTGTCTCCCCTTTGGCGGACCGCTCCGCGCGGTTGGTGCTCCAGCGGATGAACGCCCGGCACCTCCAGCAACACCCCGGTGACCAGCGGCTCGCCGCGCGGATTGCCAGCTACGAACTGGCGGCCCGCATGCAGCTGAGCGTGCCGGAGGTCAGCGATCTCTCCAATGAACCGGGCCATGTGCTTCGGAGCTACGGGGCGGACGACACCCAGAATCCGATCCGAGCCGGCTTTGCCCGCAACTGCATCCTCGCACGACGCCTCCTCGAGCGCGGTGTCCGCTTCGTCCAGCTGTTCAATGGGGCCTACGCCAGCGGAGGAGCGCTCAACTGGGACGGCCACAACCAGCTGAAGGAGCAATACGACAAACACGGGTACATTCTCGACCAGCCGGCCGCCGCACTGATCCGCGACCTCCGACAGCGGGGGCTTCTCGAGGACACCCTGGTGGTCTGGTGCACCGAGTTCGGTCGGATGCCTTTCTTCCAGAAGGGCGCCCAGGGACGGGACCACAACCCTGACGGGTTCACCTGCTGGATGACAGGGGCCGGGGTCAAACCCGGCGTAAGCCACGGAGTGACCGACGAGCTTGGTCAACGCGCGATCCAGGATGTCCACCCCCTCTATGACCTCAACGCCACGATCCTCCACATTCTCGGCCTCGACCACACCCGGCTGACCTTCGAGCACAACGGCATCGAGCGCCGATTGACAAATGTTGAGGGCGAGGTGATCCGCGAGATTCTCGCCTGAGGGCCGGACCCTTCCCGTGTGTCCATGGGGTCTCATGCGCAGGTGCCGAGAAGCGGGGAACGATTCTGGGAATCTGGATGCAGAGGGCCCTTTCCATGCGGGTTTCTGAATCAGGAAACCCAGTCGCCCACCTGCTTGAACCCGTGCGGCAGCGCCCACGCCTCGCCAACTCCGGGCCTCGAATGCCACACACATCCCCTCCCAACCCACCGCGGAAGCCTTTGGCGTCCGAAGGATCGAAGCTTCGACCGCCGCGGCCTGCGACTTTCTTCGATCTTTGCCCACGCTCTGAGGTGATTCACGCTGTCGCCGGATGGCTGCCGAGATCCTCCAAACCCACACCCCAGCCCTGCTCGCCGCCGCAATCGAGCGGGCCGCTGACGTGCTCCGGTCTGGCGGTGTCATCGGAGCTCCGACCGAGACGGTGTACGGCCTCGCCGCAAACGCTTTCAACCCAGAGGCAGTCGCCCGGATCTACGCGCTGAAGGGTCGCCCCGCCCACAACCCGATCATTGTCCACGTCGCCTCTGCCGAGATGGCCCGGGCCTGCACCTCACGATGGCCCGCCATGGCCGATGCGCTCGGGTCCGCGTTCTGGCCCGGCCCCCTCACACTCGTCATGCCACGGTCCCACAGGGTGCCCGACATCGTAGCCGCGGGAGGACCGACTGTCGGCATCCGATGGCCACAGCACCCATTCATGCAGGGCGTCATCCGGGCCTGCGGTTTTCCATTGGCGGCGCCGAGCGCAAATCTGGCCAATCGACTCTCCCCCACCAATGCCGCCCATGTGGTCGCCCAGCTGGGTGGGGTCCTGCCCCTCATCGTCGATGGAGGAGACTGCAACGTGGGCATCGAAAGCACGGTGGTCGATGTCACCGGCCCATTCCCGCTGATCCTCAGGCCTGGGATGATCACAGAGTCGGCACTCCATGCCGCCGTTGCCGACGGAAACCCAGGGGCTGGCTCCGGACCACCAACGTCCCCGGACGGAATCCTCCGCAGCCCGGGTCAGCTCGATCGCCACTATTCACCCTTGGCCCGACTGATGGTTCGATCGTGGCAGGATGAGGCCGGGCTGGAACGCCTGATGGAATCGGAGGGCATCGACCCCGAACGGTCCTGCATCATCACCCACACTCAGATCCCAATGGGCGGAAGGTTCCCCCATGTGATGCTCATCCCGGACGACGCCGAGGCCTTCGCCCGGGCCCTCTATGCGGAGCTGCATCGGTGTGATGAGATGGGTGTCGCCTGCATCGTGGTGGAATCCCTCCCGGAGACACCCGAATGGGCCGGTATCAAGGATCGGCTTCGTCGGGCTTCCACCCGTTGACCGAATGAGACGCCTCGACGGCCCTTCTTGCCGCTTGGTGCTGTTTGCCGGCTGCCTCAGGATGACGACATGGTGCAGTTCCTCGGCGCCAATCTGGGCGCACTGATCGACCCCCTGGCTCTCCTGTGGGTGGCTTTCCTCCTCGCCGCCGCACTGTGTGTCCAACGCAGAAACTGGCTTGGTAGCAGCCTGCTGACGGGACTGGCCATCCTCGTCGAGGTCTCCTTCGGAACCCACCTTCCCCAGCACCTCATCGCAGACCTGGAGGCCCCGTACACGGCGGATCGCCATCCGCTGCCCCAAAAGGCCGATGCCATCGTCATGCTGGGAGGCGCCCATGACATCAATGCCCGTGAGCTGCTACAGATCGGAATCATCGAGGCTTCCGATCGGATCATGACCGCGATTGAACTCTTTCGGCAGGGGAGGGCTGGGACGCTGGTCCTCTGCAGCGCAGGGGCTGGGACCGGGACGGCTGGGAACGCCATGGAGGACTCGGAGGCGATCGAGCAGCTGATCCATCGTTGGAACCTGAGGCGAGGTCGGATCCTGCGGCTGCCGATCGGGCGGAACACGGCAGATGAAGCCCGGGAGATTGCGGCGCTCGCCACGCGACAGGGGTGGAAACAGATCCTCCTTGTCACGTCGGCGTCCCACCTTCGGCGTGCAGAGGCGGCCTTGCGGAAGGAAGGGGTCAACCAGGTCATTCCCGTGGGCTGCGACTTCCGCGGCATCGGTCCGGAAGGCCGATGGTCTGATCACATCGGCCTCCCGAGGACCGAATCGGCCACCATTCTGAAGATGTGGCTCCATGAGCAGGTGGGATGGTGGTATTACGGTGCCCGTGGATGGCGTTGACCCCCTCAATAGGGTCGGCTACCTACACCCGTCACTGATTCCAAATCCATGAAATCCCATCTCATTGCCGGCATCGCACTGACTTCGTTCATTGGCGGCCTCCTTCTGGTCTCGACGGGCTGCGCGTCATCCGAAAAAAGCGGCGGGGCTCCCATCGCTCCAAACTGGTACGACTCGGCCTTCTCGAAGGACGGCCGCCTTGTCGTGCCCAACGTTCCCGACACCGCCCCGGTGGCAAATCCGTGATCTACAATACCGGCTGAGGAACCCTTCTGGGCCTTCCACGGCACCCTTGTAGGCAGCGCGGGCGTGGCGGAATGGCAGACGCGCCAGACTTAGGATCTGGTTCCGCAAGGAGTGGAGGTTCAAGTCCTCTCGCCCGCACCAAGGTCTCTTGCCGCCTCAGGGATCGTTGTAGACGAAGGACCAGTCCCGGCCTCGCTGGAAGTCCGGATGGGTGTCGGTGGCTTGGAAGTAGCCCACGTGGCCATCCACAAACGTCAGGTTCCCGAAACCGTTCCGGTTTCTGTCGTGCCAGTACATGCGCTGGAAGGGCTTGAGACCGACGAGGTACACGTTGAAGGCGAAGTCGTTCACCAAGATGGTCCGAGTCGGATTCCGGATCTGTGACTGCCGCTTGTGGACCAATCCGCGCAGTTCATCGTTGTTGTTGGCACTGCTATTGTAGAAATAGCTGCTCCCGAAGGTGTCGAAGAGCGTGGGCCGGCGATCGTAGGGCCATCCAGCCTTGCGGCCCCCGTTGTCCGCAGGACACCGGAACACAAGTTCGGCCCCTGCCGACCTCTGGTTGACCTTGCCCGCGATCGCAACGTAGGGATTCAGCATCCGGAGCTGTCCCGTGTACTCGGTGCCCTGTTTCCCGCCGTAGTTGTAGTAGCTGTAGACGGCAGTCTCCCGGGTCGTCGGCTCCACAACCGTCGGGAACCGGTCATCGAAGTCACCCAGGTAGAGGGTGCAGGCGATGCCTTGCTGACGGAGGTTGGACACGCACTGGATGCGCTTGGCCTTGCCCTGAGCGGCTGTCAGTGCCGGAAGCAGCATGCTGGCGACGATGGCGATGATGGCGATGACCACCAGCAGCTCAATCAGGGTGAATCCCTGCGGACGGGATTCATCAGGGAAGGGATGGGACCGGAGGCGCTGGATTACAGGCCGTTCCATACAGAGGCGCAAGGCTAGGCCATGGAACCGCCTATCGTCACGGACTGATCGTGCAGCGCTGTCCTTCGCGTGGCGTACCGGACTACCCATCAAAGACCGCATGGAGATACCCCCGGTATCACGGGAAGAGTCCTTGGGGGGACGGAGACCCGCTTCCGTCCCAGACCTACGATCCGGTCATCCAGTCGTCCGGAGACCACTCGCGATCGCGTTGACCGTAAGGAGAAGCTCAGGAAGTCGGGCGGCGGCGCCCTCGTCATCCCCAGCGCCGAGTTGCGATCTCCACTGCCGCAACAGTCCGATCTGTTGACGGTGTAGGACCCGGAGCGGGGCCACCCGGAGTGCCAGTGTCCGTCCCAGACGCGGCCGATGTCGCGAGAAGTCCGAACCCAGCAATCGGCCAAGCGCGTGTTGTGTCCGATGCCATTCGGCCTCGATGCGCTTCCAGACCCTTTCCCGCACACAAGGATCTTCGACAAGACTGGAATACTCACGCATCACCTCGAGATCGCTGCTGGCCAGAGAGGTCTCGATGTTGGTGATCAGGTATCGGAGGAAGGGAACCGCAGGAAGGTGTTCCCGGAACAGGGCCCAATCAGCATCCGACAGGGCCGTAAGGGCACTGCCTGCGCCATACCACCCTGTGAGATAGAACCGGGCCTGGGTCCAGGAGAAAACCCAGGGGATCGCCCGGAGATCGGTCAGACTGGCCTGGCCGGTGCGACGTGAGGGGCGAGAGCCAATCCGGGTGTTTTCAAGCACATCAAGCGGGGTGGCCTGGCGATGGAAGGTCAGAAATCCCTCGGTCTCCAGGAGCGATCGATACTCCCGGCCCGAGACCTCGGCCATCCGGTCCAGCAGGGGGATCAAAGACTCTGGAAACGCAGAGCGGTGTCGGTGGTGCCAGCTTGTGGCAGCGACGCCGGCAAGGAGTAATTCGAGGTTGTAGCGGGCAGTGCCCGGGTTGCCGTACTTCTGGGCGATCGATTCACCCTGTTCGGTCAGTCGTATGGCGCCACCGAGGGATCCCGGAGGCAGGGCCTCAAGGAACCGGTGGGTCGGCCCGGCTCCGCGGCTGATCGTGCCTCCGCGGCCATGAAAGAACTGGACCTCCACCCCGGCCTGTTCCCCGACCCGTGCCAGCCGGGCCTGGGCTTTCTGGAGAGCCCACTGGCTGGCCATGATTCCAGCATCCTTGTTCGAGTCGGAATATCCCACCATCACCTGCTGACGCGGACGTCCCACCCGCCCCGCCCGCCTCGCATGGAAGTCCAGGCTGGTCCGAGTGACCGGGAATTCGAGGAACTTTCGGAGGATCTCGGGGCCCCTCTCCAGGTCATCGACCGTCTCCAACAGCGGCACGACCGGAAGCAGACACACCATACCCTCTGGATACAGTCGGAGCAGCCCGGCCTCGCGCGCGAGGACGTACACGGCCAGTAGATCCGAAAGGCGCCGGGTCATGCTCACAATGAGGGCTCCCAACCCATCCGCACCGTGGACCCTGAGATGTTCGGCGAGGACCCTGTAGGTTCCCACGACGGCCTGGGCTTCAGGTCCAGCCGAGACATCCGGATGGAGGAAAGGCCGGGGCGACCGGATCTCCCTCTCAAGCAGGCGCAGGCGCTCGGCCTCGGTCCAGTCCTCCCACTGCGAGGCGTCCATGCCCGCTGCGCAGAGCAGCTGGCGCAGGGCGCGGTCGTGGAACGCCGAGTTCTGTCGAACATCGAGGATCGCCAGATGAAACCCGACCGTCCTGAGAACCCGTCGCACTGGTGCGACATCATGCTCCGCAAGCCGACCCGCCCCAGCCTCGACCAAGGAGGCCTCCAGGGTCATGAGGTCCGAATCCAGCTCCGCAGGGGCCTGATAGAAACCCGGTCCGGATCGGACCCGTGCGGAAGAATCAGGATTGAGCTCCACCGGGAGTCGTGCCGCCATCAATTCCACGACCTGTCTCCAAGGTTCACCCGGATGGCGTTGCAGAATCGCAGGGGCTGCATCACCCAGACAGGAAGCACTGCGGACACGAAGATTCTGCAGTATGCCCGGCGCGGGCTGGATCCACTCGGAAAGGGGCAGCTGTCCCGACAACGCCACCAGCTGCCGATGGAGGATGACCAGGGCGTTGGCGCGAAGGCTATCCAATGTCTCGGCAGTCACCTCGGCGGTCACGCCCGGATGACCGTCGCGATCGCCTCCCACCCAGGTCCCAAACCGAAGGGAGGGAAGGTGCGGACACTCATCGAGCACCTCAGGGGGAAACCCCACACGTTGCCACGCAGTCCTCAGCCGACCGTCAAGATCCCGGACTACACCAGGCAGAACGTCGCGGAGATAGTTGAGCAAATTCCGCCGTTCATCCGCGACGGTGGGTTTCTGAAGGAGGATCTCCCCGGTCCTCCAGAGCCGCTCCAAAAGGGCGCTCAGTTCGGCCTGCCTTGATCGCCCGTTTCCACTCCGTCCCACTTCCTGAAGAAGCTGCATGAGGAGCCGGTGTTGCTCGAGCACCGATGCGCGCTTGGCCTCCGTAGGATGGGCAGTGAAGACAGGCTCTACCTCTACAGTGCGGAAAACGTTGACGATTGAATCTGGAGAGGCACCTGCCTCGATCAGTCGCGCCAGCTGATCCACCCACAGCCCTCTCTCGGTTTCTGGCGAGTCGCTCTCCTCGCGGTGTTCCCTAAGCGTTTCAGAAACCCGTTCCTCGACAGAATTGAGGAGCTGAAACGCCATGGCCATGACCAACCCCAACCTCGCCGGGGCAGGACCATGGGGGAATTGCGGCTCCTCGGGAGAGGAAGACCAGGGGATCCAAGGTGCCAGTTGATGTTCCCCAAGGCGGTTCAAAACCTCGGCCATGGATCCAGCCAGCCAGTGGATATCCTGGCGAATTTGTTGAAAACCCCACTCAACAGGATCCGCGGGCAAACAAGTTTTCGGAAACAACATGATCGCAGATGGATGGAGGAATTCGCGCCCCATCATGGGAGTTCCATCAATTCTTCCATCCGTCAATCATCTGTCTGCGGACACCCATGCAATGGTTCCCGATCTGGCACGAGAAGTGGAGGTGATTCCCGATTTGTCGTGGACATCCGCCCGGTACCAATCACCGGGCCACACCCAAAGGGCGGACGCGTTCATGCCAGGCGAACCCCTTCTGAGTCAGCCCCGACCGGCGAAACTCCAGAACGAACTCCTCAATCTCAAACTGTCTGCGCCGCCCCGCCGGCGCCGACATTCCGCCGAAAGCATCCCCTACCCTCACCAACTCCCCACCGCCCAGGGAACCATGGGGTTCACCGCACGCTGACCGAGGAACCACGGGGGCACCTCACGCTCAAGCCCAACACGAAATAAAGCCACACCCACAACGGTCCAAGAAACAAGGGGGCTGTTTCGGGTTTACAACTCACTGAAAACAAAAAAGAGCCAGTCATCGGGACTGGCTCTTGAAATAACCGGCGGCAACCTACTCTCGCGCAACCTATAGATGCACTACCATCGGCAATGAGGCGTTTGACGGCCGAGTTCGGGATGGGATCGGGTCGGACCACCTCTTCATAGCCACCGAAAAATCTGTAAAGAACTCGTTCTTTGAAATCTGCGCATGACGGATACATACAAAACATCCGACTGAGTTTTATAAGGCGAACAATCAAGCCTCACGGCCGATTAGTACTGGTCCGCTGATGCCTCACGGCATTTACACGCCCAGCCTATCGAGCAGGTAGTCTGCCTGCGGCCTTTAGGGAGCTTACGCTCCGGGAAACCTCATCTTGGGAGGAGCTTGGCACTTAGATGCTTTCAGCGCTTATCTCTTCCGCACAT
>CAZZKQ010000125.1:0-8693 GCA_964654875.1 uncultured Verrucomicrobiota bacterium
CCGATCCGCTCCCCGGCTCCCGTCCTCCATGAAGGCCAGAATCATCATCACCCCCAAGAAAGCCGTCCTCGATCCCCAGGGCAAAACCGTCCAGAACGCCCTCGAGCACATGGGCCACTCCGGCATCACCGGCGTCCATGTCGGCAAATACATCGAGATCGACCTCGCACCCGGCACCGACAAGGCCGCCGCGGAGAAATCCCTCCGCGACGCAGCCCACCGCTTCCTCAGCAATCCCGTCATCGAGGACTTCCGGCTCGAGCTGGTCGACTGATCCCGCCCCCAGTCCCCGCCTTCCCCGCCCGCCATGCACTTTGCCGTCCTCCAGTTCCCCGCCAGCAACTGCGATCAGGATTGCCTCCACGCCCCACGCGTCCTCGGCCACTCCAGCGCTCTGGTCTGGCACAAGTCCACCGCACTGGGGCCTGCCGACGCCGTCATCGTCCCGGGTGGCTTCAGCTATGGTGACTATCTCCGCTGCGGGGCCATCGCCCGCTTCAGCCCCGTCCTCCAGGCCGTCCAGGAGTTCGCCGCCCAAGGCGGCCTGGTCCTGGGCATCTGCAACGGCTTCCAGATCCTCTGCGAGGCCGGACTCCTCCCAGGCGCCCTGGTCCGCAACCGCGACCTTCGCTTCCACTGCGAGCAGGTCCATCTCAGGACCGCCAATCCCAACACCCCCTTCACCCGGTCCGTCCCCCAGGACACTCCTCTGCGCATCCCCATCGCCCACGGCGAGGGCTGCTACTTCGCTGATCCCGACACCCTCACCAGGCTCCAGGCCCACCGTCAGATCCTCTGGCAGTACTGCGACGCTGCAGGAACCCTCAGTGACGAGGCCAATCCCAACGGCTCCCTCCTCAACATCGCCGGCATCGCCAACGACCGCTTCAACGTCGCCGGCCTCATGCCCCATCCCGATCGCGCTGCGGAACCCCTCCTCGGTTCCACCGACGGCCGGTGGATCTTCCAGAGCATGATCGAGACGCTCATGTCATCGAGGTTGGAGGCTGCCTAGGGAACGGGCGGATGACAGAATACGGAATCCACCTCAACCGGGGAGAATAATAGAACCGACATGGGATCCAAACACCCCATCACCCAGATGGTCTCCTGGAGATTCGACCTGTCTCTCCGCCATCGTTGGACCATCGCAAACGATCTTGACCAAGGCGGCGGCAAGATGGTCTACCCCGTCATATTCCTCGAACTTTCGGATTGCCTTGGCCGGACAGGACTCGGAGAGGCTTCCCCCTCCAGTCAATATGGGGAGACTCATGAGACGGTGAGCCAGTTCTTGAGGCAGATCGACACCCAAAGACTGTCGTTCGACGACATTCACGGGACCATGGAGTACCTTGATTCGGTAGGATCTGGAAACTTTCCCGCGAAGTGTGCCGTGAACCTGGCCCTGTTGGATGGGGCAGCCAAGGCGGCGGAAGAGCCTCTCCATGCGTTTCTAAAGCTGAGTTTCCCGGATCCTCGGCCCATCACCTCGTTCAGCATTGGCATTGACGAGCCCGAGGTCATGGCAACGAAGACCCGCGAGGCGGAATCGATGCCGATTCTGAAGGTCAAACTGGGAGGCTCCCACGACCGGACGACTTTCCGGGCAGTGCGGAATGCGGCTCCCGACAAGATTATCCGCGTCGATGCCAACGCCGCTTGGACCCGACGGGAGCAGGCCCTCGACAACATCGAGTGGTTGGCCACGGATGGTCGGGTGGAATTTGTCGAGCAACCGATGCCACCCACAACCCCGGAAGCGGACCTCCGTTGGCTGAAGGATCGATCCCCCCTTCCGATTTTTGCCGATGAATCGTACCAACACGCCAACGATGCCGTCCGGATCGCCCAAGGGTTCCATGGGGTCAATGTCAAGCTGGTGAAAACCGGAGGGGTGACCACCGCCAAGTCCGCCCTCGAGGCTGCCCGGACGCAGGGATTGAAGACGATGATCGGCTGCATGATAGAGAGTTCTGTCCTCATCTCGGCAGCGGCTCACCTTGCCGGCTTGGCGGACCATCTGGATCTGGACGGCAACCTGTTGATCGACAACGATCCGTATCGTGGAGTGGTATGCGATCGAGGACGGCTTGGGTTTGACGCCAGTCCCTACACAGCTGGCATCCAGGTTGGGCGATGACACACCACGTTTGAATCCTTGGGGGGTGCTGAATTCCAGTTGGGTCAGGGGGGCGGAGAAGGACACGAGCCCAATCGGCAAAAAACAAACCCTCGACACCCTATATCCCGATCTGGCAGTGTCACTACTTCGATTGACGGACGTTTACGGGGCGGTGGTTTGCTGCCCGACACCGAAATCATCATGGAAGCCAAGTCTAAAACCATCAGCGAGCATCGCACTCACGACAAAGACACGGGGTCGCCCGAAGTCCAAGTCGCGTTGCTGACGAGCCGCATCAACAACCTTACCGAACATCTGCAGAAGAATAATCGTGACCACGGCTCTCGCCGGGGTCTGTTGATTCTGGTCAGCCAGCGTCGCCGCTTGCTGAACTACCTGCAGAAGAAGGACGAGCGTCGTTACCAGGCGCTCACCAAGAAGTTGAAACTGAGGAAGTGATTCGTTGAGCCGGGCATCTGCCCGGCTTCGGCTTTTGGCCCTTCAACCTCCTTGCGAGGTCGGCACCGCAGCCAGCGTGATCCGGTCGCCTCGAAGGGCCAGTACGTGAAACCCAATAGGTCACGCGCAATCCAGCGCGTCCGCCTCCACGGGCGATTTCACTCAGCGACCCCGATTCGGGAACCCTCGTTCCAAAACGGGTCGGGGCGGTTGACTGAAATTTCTCGCGGATGGCCTAGCGCATCCGTATATGCCAGAAAAAGTTATCGCTAACGTTGGTGGCCAGGAGATCCTTATTGAATCCGGCCGCTACGCCCGACAGGCCGATGGTTCCGTGACCGTCCAGCTCGGAGAGACCGTCATCCTCACGGCTGCAGTAGCCGCCACCAAGGCCAAGGAAGGACAAGACTTCTTTCCTTTGACTGTGGACTACCGGGAGAAGGCGTCCGCCGCCGGCAAATTCCCCGGTGGTTACTTCAAACGGGAAGGTCGTCCCACCGAGAAAGAGATCCTTACCTGCCGACTGACTGATCGACCGATTCGCCCATTGTTCCCCAAGGGCTGGTACAACGAGGTCCAGGTGCAGACCGTGCTGCTTTCGGCGGACGGACAGAATGATCCCGACATCCTCAGCATCGTGGCTGCCTCCGCGGCCCTGATGGTCTCCGACATCCCTTGGTCCGGC
Source organism: uncultured Verrucomicrobiota bacterium (assembly GCA_964654875.1). Classification (GTDB taxonomy): domain Bacteria; phylum Verrucomicrobiota; class Verrucomicrobiia; order Limisphaerales; family UBA9464; genus UBA9464. The sequence continues at coordinate 3,270 of CAZZKQ010000125.1, forward strand.
CCGATCGGTGCCGTGCGGGTCGGCCGTGTGGACGGAAAGTTCATTGCAAACCCGACCCATGACCAGCAGATCGACTCGGATCTCGACCTCATCTATGTCGGCAATGAACACGACGTCGTGATGTACGAGGGTTCCGCCAAGGAAATCATCGAGGCTGACTTCATCGAAGCTCTGCGCTTCGGCCAGGAGGCGATTCAACCCCTGATCCAGGCCCAGAAGGAGCTCGCTGCGAAAATCGGCAAGCCCAAGCGCCAGATCACGGTCAAGATCGTTCCAGAGGAGATCCTGTCCGCCGCCAAGTCACTGGCCGGAACCCGGGTCGTGCCCGCCCTGCTGACGCCCCAGAAGCTAGCCCGTGAGGCCGCCGTCAACGCCGTGTTCGCCGATGTGGGGACGAAGCTTGTTGAGAAGTTCGGCGCTGAAAAGGTGACGGAGTTCGTCATCAAGGACGCCCAGTACTATCTCCAGAAGGAAGCGGTCCGGACTCTGATCCTGGATTCCGGAAAACGCCTCGATGGGCGCGGCTTCGACGTGGTCCGCCCCCTGAACAGCGCGGTGGGGTTCCTGCCCAGGACCCACGGATCTGCGATGTTCCAACGCGGCGAGACCCAGGCGGTGTGCATTGCCACCCTCGGAACCAGTGACGACATCCAGGAATTCGACGCCTACACCGGTGGGGAGACAAAGAAGCAGTTCCTTCTGCACTATAATTTCCCCAATTTCTCCGTCGGCGAGACCGGCCGCATCTCTGGTCCCGGCCGTCGTGAGATCGGCCATGGAGCCCTCGCCGAGCGCTCCGTCCGCCCAATGGTTCCGGTGGAGGAATACCCCTACGCAGTCCGTGTGACTGCCGAGATCATGGAGTCCAACGGATCCACCTCGATGGCCTCGATCTGCGGAGCCACACTGGCTCTCATGGATGCCGGAGTGCCATTGAAGCGCCCCGTCGCAGGCATCTCCATCGGCATCTGTACCGAGTACGGCTCAGACGAAGCCATCAGCCGATATCAACTCCTGACCGACATCATCGGGTGGGAGGACGCGTTCTGCGACATGGATTGCAAGATCGCGGGGACCGAGAAGGGAATCACCGGGTTCCAGCTGGACCTGAAGCTCAAGGGACTTCCGCTCTCCATCATGGCCGAAGCCGTCCAGAAGGCCTACACCGCCCGCTTGGACATCCTCAAACACATGGCGGAGACGATTTCCGAGCCAAGGACCGAGCTCTCCAAGTATGCCCCGCGGATCACCGTCATGCGGATCAACCCGGAGAAGATCGGCATGCTCATCGGCCCCGGTGGCAAGAACATCAAGCGCCTTGTCGACGAGTCGGGCTGCGAGATCGACATCGAAGACGACGGAACGGTCAAGATCTTCTCGGTGTCTGCGGAAGGAATGGAGATCGCCAAGAAGGAGATCGAAGCCATTGGTGCTGAGATCGAGGTTGGCAGGATCTACCTCGGACGCGTTGTCACCCTGAAGGAATTCGGCGCCTTCGTCGAAGTGCTGCCGGGGCAGGACGGACTCGTCCACGTCAGCGAACTCTCCAACAAACGCGTCAACCGCCCGGAAGACGTCATCAAGGTCGGGGATGAGATCTGGGTGAAATGCATCGGCGTGGATGACAAGGGACGGGTCAAGCTGAGCCGCAAGGCTGCCATGGAGGAACGCGGAGAGATCCCTCCGTCCGACGACTCCGAGCCCGCCGCAAAGGCTGAGCGCACTGAGCGTCCTCAGCGGGGAGGAAGGGGCGAGCGGGGTGAGCGCCGGGAACGTGCTCCGCGGAGCGAAGCCCCGGCGGGTGAAACCGGTGGTGAAACCGAGGGCTCCTCGAGGCCATCCCGTGGATCCAAGCAGGGTTCCCCTGAGGATAAGGCGCGGGCCGCTGCCGCTGCTGAGCCCGGGAAAATCTATCGCGCCAAGGTGGTCTCCATCAAAGACTTCGGTGCCTTCGTCGAGTTTGCGCCGGGGGCCGAGGGTCTGGTCCATGTGAGCGAATTGGCCAACTTCCGGGTGAAGAAGGTCGAAGACATCGTCCAGATGGGCGATGAGATCACCGTGAAGTGCCTCGGCATCGACGAAAAGGGCCGGGTTCGTCTCAGTCGGAAGGCCGCCATGGAGGAGCGTGAGCAGCAGCCCGAGGGTTCGACGGCGGACTCCGCTGGGGAATCGGCTTCCCAAAGCAGCCCTCCCGAAGGATCTGATCCGTCCTCCCCGCCCGCCAATGAAGGCTGATCCGGTGTGATTCCCTGACGTGAGGCGGACCGAAAGGTCCGCCTTTTTTTTGGCCAGGACCTCCCGCGATCGAACCCCTCTCGCAACGAGAACCCGAAAAGGACATCGTCCTCTCCGGCCGTGGACCCACAGGCAACCCATAGAAAGACTTTTTCGCCATCGCAGCTCCACGCGATGCTTACCCTGCTCGGTGATGAGGACCCTTCCGTGGTTGAGACCATCAGAAGGCACATCCTCTCAGCGGGCGAACCGGGACTGGAGTTCCTTGGGGCCAATGCCCTGCATCCAGATCCAGTCATCCGCCGCCGGGTGCTCGAGACTGTCGACAAATGCACAGCAGACCGGCGCGACGACGAGTTCCTCGCTTTTATCCTATCCCAAGGCGAGCACTTCGATCTCGAGGAAGGGATCTGGAAGTTTACTCTTACCAGCTATCCACGCACCAACGTTGAGGGGTTCAAGGCTCAGCTGGATGACTGGTCCGACAGAGTACGGCATCTCATGGGGCGATGCCCAGGCCCAGGTGTGGCCATTGATTCACTCAATGAGGTTCTCTTCCGGAAGCTTGGCTTCGTCGGCAATGAGGCCAACTACTTCAATCCTGAGAACAGCTATCTCAACCGGGTAATGGACCTCCGGCGGGGCATCCCCATTTCGCTCTGTCTCGTCTATCTATTGATCAGCAAACGCCTGGGGCTGCCACTGGTGGGAATCGGAATGCCCGGACATTTCATCTGCCGATGGCAGACCGCCACGGAGGAAGTCTTCATCGACCCCTTCCACTCAGGCAGGCTCTTAACGCGTTCAGAATGTCGCAAACGACTCCATGACCTGGCGATCGAGTATGACGAACGCCACCTTGCCCCACTGAGCCACCGCCGAACCCTGACGCGCGTCGTCGCGAACCTCCATCTGATTCACAAGGAACGCAGAGAAGCCGCCACCGTAGAGCGGCTCCTCCGCTATCTGATCGCCTTGTCGCGCTGAGCCAGGGTGTTCCGGTTCCAGTGCCACTTGAATGGCATCACGGAGAAATGCCGACCGGAGGACTATGGAGACGGTCTTCCCTGTCTCCTCACGGATCCAACCACTTCCATCATTTGGAGTCGGACCGATTCGTCCGGCAGAGATGCGATCCACGACGACATGCGAACTGGGGATCGCTCAATCCAAACCGCGACAAGTTCACGCATGGCAGCTTCACGGACGAGCCTGTCCTGGAATCCAACAATCCAATCGGCTGCAGACTCGGGATCGAGGGTACCCCAGCTGCGGGCGACCAGCACGGCCGAGTCTTCCTGCTCCTTCCCCGATGCAATGGATCGAGCAACAATTCCCGCGGCGGCCTCACCGTTGCCCTCCGCCAACGAAACGGCCAACGCCGAGAAAACCTCCCGTCTGAGCCGAGACTCCGGTAGACGGGACGCCCAGAGCGAAGCGGCCGAAGGATCCATGCCTGCCCATTGTCGGACCGAGTGGAGAAGAAGCTCGTCCCGCATCGGGGAGAACGGGAGATTGCAGGCAAGATCGACAGCCCTCGCTGGCTCCAATCGCGCCATTTCGAATCCGATTTCAAGAAGGACGGTGTTCCTCTCGGCATCTTCCACGAGCGATCCCGCCCAACGTACCGCGGATTCCGGATCCGACGAAAACCAGACCACCGCAGCCTGTTTGAGGGCCGTCACCCGATCCTTCCCCGCAAGATGGGCCATCACCCACGCCGTCATCGCCTCAGGGTCGGCCTCACACCAGGAACGCAGCCTCAGGATTGTCGCTGGATCCTCCTCGAGAGCTTGGTTTTCACCCCGATTCAGGGCCGTGGATCCATCGCCCGATGCTGGTTGCGCTGCGAAATGAGCACGGACGGAACCCACCGATATCGTGGTCTCCTCAGAGATGCCCGACTCAACCGGCCTGCTCAACGGGTTGGCCCGAGTGCGCGGCCCCCATGACGGACCTTCCCTCATGAAGGCAGCCACCAAGACCACACCCGCAATCCAACACACCACGGGGACACGGGACATGGGATGATCCCTCTTGATTGAAGGCATCATTCTACTGGTACACGAGGGGATCGGTGATGAGACCGGTGGCGGCCCATGCCGGCTTGGATGAGGCCACGACAAGACCCACGTAGACCGTCCTGGGCAACACAAGGCCTCCTGGAACATTGCGGAAGTTGACCCAGCGCGGAGTACCGTTCGGGGGGTTCTCATCGAAATAGCGGAGGAGAATGGTGTCCCCACCCGATTTGACCATCCGCTTGATGCCAATCCTCCGGGCCTTGATGGGCAATGTCGGGATCGTCGACGAAACGGCTCCGGCCCGACTTCTGTAGAGGAATGGTGTTGCTCCCACTCCTACGAAGACGTACGGGGAAGAATCATTAAGATTCTCTCGAATCATTAGCCCTACGATCTCGGATCCGTCATCCGTACCCGCAGCCGAGACTTCAGCCTCGATTTCACCATTTCCCGTGAGCGGCTGGAAAACGAAGCGGAAAGAATCGGTGGGCCTTCCAGCCTGCAGGACTCCGCTGCTGGATATGACGAACGATAGCGGCCTGACGCCGGAAGTTTCGGCAAAGCCCGGCACAGAAACGGCACCGATATCCCTGGTTTTCCAAGGCGAGGGAAGAGCCGGAGCAACGTTGAGATCAACCGGGGTGGAATCAACGATTAACCCTCCGCCATAGACCACTCTTGCCACAATTCGCATGGCTCCAGCTGGAACATTCTCCCAGCCGGTCTCGAAGGGTGCCGATGTCACATCGCGAACAGGAACGCCTCCAGAGAGAAAGGAGACCTTCTGGATTGCATGACCACCCGATTCCAGTCGAGCCCGCAGAATGAGGTTGGCCGGCGCCCTGAAATCGGAGCCACCATCCAACACCTCCAAAACAACAGAAGGAGGCTGACCTGGCTTTACAACGACCGCCATGGGAGCCGTCTCAATCATTCTACCGTTTCCATAGAACACACGGGCCAAAACCGTCGTGTTCCGGGCGGACACTCCGGTCCACATGAACCCGTAGGGCGCTGACGTGTCCTCGCCCAGGATCACTTCTTCTTCAAGAAACTGAACCTTCTGGATCGTGTTCCCATTCGCATTCACGACCACCTCCATCCCCACCGTCGCCGGGGCCACCCAGCCCCCAGGGGGCACAGGAAGGCTCAGTACAGCGGTCGG
>CAZZKQ010000126.1:0-8621 GCA_964654875.1 uncultured Verrucomicrobiota bacterium
GCATAGGGTTGGGTCTGGTTGATGTAGAGATGCTCCGGCGGGGCGTCCCCGAACTCCATCGGCTCGGGCGCCGTCCAATCCAGGAAGTTGGTAGAGGTCGATCGGGCGATCCACCGGACGTCGTTCGTCCAGGTCCGGAAATAGCAGCAGTAGCGTTGTTCTGGTTCCGACCAGAACACGACATTCTGGGAGTCGAACTGTCCCTGGGTGATGAGCGGGGTCGACCGGACCGGCCGCCAGTGTCGTCCGTCCGCGGACGCATAGCCGAAGAGTCCGCCGGCCCCGGTGCCACCCACCGCCTTGAACCGCTGGTCGGTCGGGACTCCCGGACGCCGGTCGATGAAGGGACAGAAGTTGTGGGTGACGGTCTTGGGTTCGACGAGAAAGACGTTGTTGTCACGGGTCCCGGCCACCTCGAACAGGCCGAGGTTGGGGCGCGTCCAGTGGACACCATCCTGGCTTTCGGCAACGCAGGACACCTCCCTCGCCTCCTCGCTGGCGTCGGCATGCGACGTCGAGGGACGCCCACGGTAGTAGAGGAGGAAGCGTCCATTCTCCTCGAGGACTGTGACGTAGCCCGACACGATGCCTTCCCAGGGGCGATCAAACCGGAACACGACCCCGGCGGGACGAGGGGTCTGCAGCCGGAGCTCGGTGCGGTCGAGCCGTTCGATCAGGGCGCGGTCCACGAAGAGCTCGCGTCGATCCCCGAGGGACAGGACCTCCGCCCTGGCGAACAGTTGAAGCAGGGTGAGCACTGTCAGCAGGCGGGTACAGCGGGGGGACATGGAGGAAGGAGACCAGAGTACGGATCCCTTGTGCAATGTGGGTCCTGTGATCGAGGGGCTGAGGATCGAGGGGTGCCGGCGGGTGGCTGCCGTTCCGAACCCTTCGCGTGGAACTCGTGCCGCAGCGTTTGGAACTCTTCCTGTTTGGAACTCTTCCTTGCCCGAGGATGCGCCCACCTTAACCTGCCCGCCCATCGTATGGCTGAACTCACGAACGAGGAGATCCGACGCTATTCCCGACACCTGATCCTGCCCGAGGTTGGCCTCGCCGGTCAGAAGAAGATCCGCAACGCCTCCGTGCTGTGCATCGGCGCCGGCGGCCTCGGGTCGCCCATTGCCATGTACCTCGCCGCCGCGGGCGTCGGAAAGCTGGGCATCGTGGACTTCGACACGGTCGACTATTCCAACCTCCAGCGGCAGATCCTCCACACGGATGCCGACGTCGGGGTGTCGAAGGCCGAGTCGGCCAAGGTCACGCTCAACGCCCTCAATCCCAACACGGAGGTCGTGCTCCACAAGACCCGGATCTCGTCGGAGAACGCGCTCGATCTGATCCGCCCCTACGACATCGTCGTGGACGGCACCGACAACTTCCCGACGCGCTATCTGACCAACGATGCCTGCGTCCTACTGAAGAAGCCTAACGTGTACGGCTCGATCTTCCGATTCGAGGGGCAGGCCAGCGTGTTCGCACCCCAGATGGGCGGGCCCTGCTACCGGTGCCTGTATCCCGAGCCGCCCCCGCCGGGCATGGTGCCGAGCTGTGCCGAGGGGGGCGTGCTGGGGGTGTTACCGGGGATCATCGGCTGCATCCAGGCGACGGAGATCCTCAAGCTGATCCTCGGCAAGGGGTCCCATCTCACGTCACGGCTGCTGCTTTTCAACGCCCTCGACATGAAGTTCCGCGAGCTGAAGCTCCGTCGGGACCCGAAGTGCCCGGTCTGCGGGGATCATCCGACGATCATGGAGCTGATCGACTACGAACAGTTCTGTGGAGTCGTGCCGGAGCCCGTGGTGGCGGGACAGAATCCCGACGAGGTGACGGTGCAGGACATGCAACACGCCCTGAAGTCTCCGGAGAAGGGGATCCGGGTCATCGATGTCCGGGAGCCGGACGAGTACGAGATCGCCCGGGTGGCGGGGGTTCCACTGTTTCCGCTGAGCCGTCTGAACCAGCAGTTCACGGAACTGGATCCCAACCAGCAGATCTACATCCATTGCAAGGCGGGCAAACGGTCGATGAAAGCCCTCGAGTTCCTGCGGCAGCAGGGATTCAAGTACGTGAAGTCGGTCAAGGGCGGCATCGATGCGTGGTCCGATCAGATCGACCCGGGTGTCCCCAAGTACTGATCCCACTGGAACGGATGTCCCGTCCACGGGTTGCAATGCCCGTCCTGCCTCACCATCCTCAGACACTCCCATGAATTCGAATCTCACCCGTCGTGAGGCCCTCCTCGGCCTCGGTGTCCTGGCCGGTGGTTGGCGTCTGGCAGCCGCCCCGGTGACGCTGCAATCCCTGCCGGCTGGCGCCTTCCAGGCGAAGGCGGGCCCGACCAACACCCCCATGACCCTCGACAAAGCCTCCTTCGGAAAACTGCCCGATGGTTCCGAGGCCGATCTCTTCACCCTGAAGAACGGTCGCGGCGTCGTCCTCAAATTCACCAACTACGGGCTCATCGTGACCGAGCTGTGGGCACCGGACCGGAACGGCAGGGCGGGCAACGTGGTGCTGGGATTCGACACCCTTGCGCGCTACCTGCAGGGGCACCCGTTCTTCGGGGCCATCGCTGGACGCGTCGCCAACCGTATCGCCAAGGGATCCTTCACCCTGGATGGAAAGACCTACACCTTGGCTGTGAACAATGGTCCGAACCATCTCCATGGAGGTGTGTCCGGCTTCGACAAGAAGCTGTGGATGGTCGAGGGCTATGAGCTGACGCCGGATCGCGCGGCGGTGCATTTCCGGCGGGTGAGTCCGGACGGAGAGGAAGGGTACCCCGGCAACCTGGACTGCCGGGTCACCTACGCTCTGAACAACAGGAACGAGTTCGTGATCGAGTACGACGCGAAGACCGACCGGCCGACCCCGATCAACCTGACGAACCACAGCTACTTCAATCTGGCGGGCAAGGGGACGGTGGACGACCAGGTGCTTCAGGTCTTTGGTTCACGCTACACGGCGACCGATGAGGGGCTCATTCCCACCGGAGAGTTGAAGGCGGTGGCCGGAACGCCGTTGGATTTCACGAAGCCCCAGCCGATCGGTGCGCGGATCGGCAAGACCGGCCTTGACCCGGCGGGGTACGACCACAATTTCGTCCTCGATTCCGGCGGCAAACGCAAGGCCCTGGCGGCCCGGGTGATCGAACCGGCGAGCGGGCGCGTCCTCGAGGTCGAGACCGACCAGCCGGGGGTGCAGCTCTACACGTCGAACCATTTCCCGAAGGAGGGCATCACGTGCACGGGGGGCGTGACCTTCCCGGCCCACGGGGCGTTCTGCCTCGAGACCCAGAACTTCCCGGATGCGGTCAACAAGCCGTCGTTCCCGAAGTCGGTGTGGCGTCCGGGTGAGGCCTACCGGACGACGACGGTCTATCGGTTCGCCACCCAGGGAGCCTGAGCGTCCGTCCGGTCTTCGGCGGGCCCTTGCGCCTGGCCCTGAGGGTCGGCATCTGCCGTCTTCCTGCGTCTTGCCGCTGGGATTCCCCTCGCCATCCGGGGAAGAACGGGTCCGAACCGAATTCCAATGAATCCAAACCCGCAGACGGTCGCCTCCCCTCGTCGACCCAAGGTCTCGGTGGTGATACCGGCCTTCAACGAGGAGCGGCTGTTGCCCGCGACCCTTGAGGCCGTCCGTGGGGCCAGCCGGGGTTTTGCGGATGAGGGGTGGGACCATGAATGCATCGTCTGCGACAACAATTCGACTGATCGGACCGCCGAGATTGCGGCCGCCGCTGGGGCGCGGGTGGTCTTCGAGCCGGTGAACCAGATCGGTCGTGCCCGGAACGCCGGGGCCGGCGTGGCCGCGGGTGATTGGCTCCTGTTTGTCGATGCGGACTCGCGGCCGACCCGCGGACTCTTCGCGGAGGCGGTCTTGACCGCATCGCGCCCCGAGGTGCTGGCCATCGGCAGCACGATCCGCCTGGACGGAGGAGGACCTTCCGCGGCCATCGCCGCTGCCGGATGGAACCTGCTGAGCCGGATCGGGGGTCTTCTTGCGGGTTCCTTCATCATGGTCGAACGCCGCGCATTCGAAACGATCGGTGGATTCAGTCTCGAGTTCTATGCCGGCGAGGAACTCGACCTGGTCCGACGTCTGAAGGCCCATGGGAAGCCCGACCGAAGGGGAGTCGCCATCCTGCATCGCCACCCCCTCGAGACGTCCGCCCGCAAGGTCCGACTCTATGGTCCGATGGAGACGTTTGGATTCCTGCTGCGTGCCGGCCTGCGGCCCCGTAGCACGCTGCGGAACCGCGAGTCCTGCTTTCTCTGGTACGACGCCCGGCGATGAAGCCAGGTCGACATCGGGAGGGTGCCGGATCGCGGTCCGCGGATCCAGGACGCTTGGTTTTGGAATTGACCTGTACAAGTGGTTCCAGCGGATACTCTTGAGCCATTACAAACAAGGGTTCAGGACGAAAGAGTTCTGGAGGTCAGCGGGAAAGGTCGGGCCGCCTTTTCCACAACAGGGGAAAGGTTTTGTCCGTATTGGACGGTCCTCTCCGAACTACTGTTTTGCTGACATGTGGATCACAAGAATGCGGTTTTCTGCCTCGGGCATTTCCCGGGTGGTTGTCTGCCCGGTGGCGCTTTCCAGGCGGGTTTGGGGTCGTCTTCACCAAACGTGGAGGTGCGTGTCGTGAACCGCGTCTTCTGGTTGTTCGGTCGCTCGGGTGCGGGAAAGACGACACTGGCGACGCGTCTCCGGCAGGGGTTGCGGGACCGTGGTGTTCCCGTGTTCTTCATCGATGGCGATGAGGCCCGTGGGGGGTTGAGCCTGGACCTGGGGTACCAAGCCGGGGCCCGGACGGAACATCATCGGCGTGTCGCCGAGGTGGCGAAGCTGGCCTGCGGTCAGGGCATCCTCCCGGTCGTGGCCACCATGGCTCCCGAGCATGCCCAGCGCGAGATGGTCAGTCGGATCCTTGGCACCCGCCTGGTCTGGGTCTTTGTGGAGGCTCCCCTCGAGGAATGCCTGAAACGGGACCCCAAGGGACTCTACCGTCGCGCCCGTGCGGGTGAGCTCCAGAATCTCATCGAGTACCCCTTCGATCCGCCGAAGGAGGAAGAACGCCGGTTCACGATCCAGACCGGGGGCACCTCGGTTGAGGCAAGCTATCAGCGTTTGCTGGAGGGAGTTCTGGCGGAGCTCGCGGATCCGAACCTCTGACCGGTTGGTTTCCCGGGATGCGGAAGCCACCGCGGATGATCGATTCCCGTGCCGTCCGGATCGGCGACGATTTCCCGCGCGATCCCTCCTGTCGCGGGCTGGACCCACAGTGACGGCAGCCCCCCGGTGATGGCCCGACAGAAGGTGATCCAGCGTCCATCCTCCGAATCGCTGCATCGGAAGTCCCAGATCCCCTCCGTGGGTTCGGTCACCGCTTCGGATTTCCCGGTCCGGGGATCGATGCGGTCGATCCACGTCCCGCCGCATGCGTTTTCCGGCCGGAAATCCCGGTTGAAATGATCGGTGTCCGGGCGGTCCGGCTGGAACTGCCACGGCACCCGGGATCCGGGAATGCGGCGGGGATGCAGGAGCCGACCGTCCCGGGTCCAGGCGACGACGTTGGAGCCCCCACCGTGGTGGCGCACGTTGCCGTAGGTTGCCGCAAACCACATCGCCTGTCCGGTCGTGATCAACCGGGCCTCCCGACCATCGGGACGCCCGACCCGGACATCGCACCAGTCGTGTCCAGGGTCACCTGAGGGAACGCAGTCCGCATGGGCGAGCCATTCTCCATCCGGGGACCATTGGGGACCGAAGTACAGGTGTGCCGGATCCCCCGCCACCCGGACCCGATCCCGACCCCATGGATCGCTGGTCCAGATCTCGTAGCCGCGCGGGCTCGCCAGGTGGAAGGCGATCCGTCGCCCGTCAGGGCTTGCGGAGAAGCCATAGGGCAGACCCTCGCCTTCCTGGGTGAACGGCCGGGCGTCCGATCCGTCGAGTTCCATGTTGTAGACCTGCCCGACCTTGCCCCGAGCCACCTGGACCAGGAGGCGTCCGTCCGGCAGCAGAAGCTGGGGAGTGTAGAACACGGCCATCCGATCGCGGTGGGCGACCTCGATCAGCGCCCCCGACTCAAGGTCGAAGGTCCAGAGATGGGTGGGAGTCTGGGTGTAGTAGTCCTCGAAGGGGCGACCGGGTCCGTCCCTCCGTGGTTCCATGCTGAGGAGGAGGATCCGACGTCCATCCGGAAAGAATGCCGCCGGCTGCCAGGTCGCCTGGTTGGGGACATTGAAGGTGAGCGGGCGTCGGCCCGAACCGTCTGGATGAATCAGCTCGGTGACACCCCGGTTCACGAAGGCAAGTCGCGGATGGGCGGACTCGTGCCGGGGGTATCGGGTGCAGGACGCACCGAGGAGGACCGGGGCGACGGTGAGGGCCTGCTCCAGGAATCGGCGTCGCGACACCAGGTCTCGGTTTCGGGGCATCGGGATCAGGGTGTCAGGGTGGTGGTGCCGTACGCCCCGGTACATCGGATCCCTATTCGGAATCGGAGACGGACGGCTTCACGGCATTCGTGAGGTCGGACGCAGTTGCGGCTCGGTAGTCGGCGAGCGCCCGAAGGACATCGGCCGCCGCATCCACATCGAGTGTTCTGGCGTCGAAGGCAGCCTGTTCCCGGATCTGGAGAGCGAGGAGATCGCTGATGCCGAGTTCGAACCGGGACGCCTCCGCCGAGAGGAGCTCCTGGGCGAGTGTGACGTTCAGATGGGTCTGACGGGTCTGGTCGAAGGCGGCCCGGTAGGCGGAGAAGGCGTCCCAGATCTCGTTGCGGATCCGGTCCTGGGCGAAGCGCTGGTCGTTCGTGAGCTGGCCCAGCTGTCCGGCGAGCTCATCGAGGCGTCCTCGGGCCTCGCGACGCTGGAGGGGGATCTTGAACTCGAGTCCCGCCTTCACCTGGGGATCGACGAGGTCGTAATAGATCTGCTTCCCGAAATCGTTCATCACCATCGCCCCGGCGTTGAGGCTGGGAAGCATCTGGTTCCTCGCAAGCCGGACGTCGACCTCGAGCTTCTGCCGGTTGATCTGCAGCCGTCTCAGCTCAGGCCGGAGATCCATGGCCCGATGGGAGGCGATGCCGACGGCCGCCTCGTCGAGCCCGGGTGGCGTCAGAAAAGCAGGAGGAACGCTGTCGATGGGGGCCACGATGGGGGCCCCATTCCCGTCGCGGTAGAACAGCGACAGCGTCAGGGAGGCGGCCTCGAATCGTCGACGGGCCTGGACCAGGCCCAGTTCGCGGGAGACGACGAGCCGCTGGTTGTCGGTGAGGACGATCCTCGGCAGGAGGCCCGCTTCGAACTGGTTGGTCAGAGCGGCGTTCCGGCTGACGGCGAGCCGGAGGAGGTTGGAGGAGATCGTCAGCTTCTGTCCGTTGGCCGCCCAGTTGAGATAGGCCATCGAACCCGCCCGCACGAAGTCGAGCCGCTGACGGTCGATCAACGGCTGGGCCAGCTTCTGGTCCAGGCGTGCCTTGAAGAGGGCGGCGCGACGTTTGTCGATGGACCCGTCCTTCAGGATCGGGAAGTCGAGACCGAACCGGACCTCACCATCCCCTTCGGTCCGGTTGTTGTAGTAGTAGGGCAACGCGTCGCCACCGGTGTACCGGTAGCCGCCGAAGATCGTGCTGCCCCAGATGCCGGTGAACTGTTCGAAGCCGACATCGGCCGTTCCATACTGGAAGTAACCCGCCGGGGCGCCGAAGACCTTGGAGAAGGCATTGAAGTCGAAGACTCCCTGGGCGCTGCGGAGTCGTCCGTTGGCGACGTCCTGCTCGATCTGGGCGGCGAGGAGCGGCGGGTACTGGGACAGGATCGAGGCGACGACATCCTCGAGCCGCAGGGGTGTCGGGACTGGGAAGGGGGAGCTGGGGAAGGTCTGCCCGCGGGCTGGCCCCGTGAACCACCCGGTCGAGAGCAGGGTCGCGACAAGGAGGATCCGGAGGATCATTTGAGTCCTCCGATCTGGTCCTTGGTCAGCGCGGGCGGGAAGCCGTTCAATTGCCGCCAGATCTCGAACCAGAGCGGGACCTCCTGCAGCAGGACCCATCCGTTGGCCCGGATCCCCTGGCGAAGCCATTGGTTCTCGGGCCAGTCCCGGATCTCCACCGCCTTGCCACCCCGGGTCACGACGTCGGGCCTGGGTCCGACCAGGATCCGGAACTTGCCCTGACCGTTGTCGGTCGGATCCACCAGGATCACCTCGCCACCGAAGGTGCCCACCGCGAGACTGGGCCATCCGATCAGCTGGAGCGCAGGCCAGCCCTCGAACTGGAGGCGGACGGGGCTTCCGTAGGAGATCACATTGCCGCTCTCGTCGGATACCCGGGCCTGGATGAGCGGCATGTCATTGCCACTGACGTAGAGTTCCACCCGCGGCTCGGAGGTCTGGGGAATCAGGGTGCAGAGTGGGGATCCGGCTCGAAGGAAGGTGCCTTCTGTGACCTGGAGACGCATGATGTAGCCGTCGCGCGGGGCGAGGACCTTCTGGTTCTGGGTCTGGCTCACCTGGATCTCTAGGGAGATGGAGGCCTGGTCGGCCGAGGCGAAGTCCGCCTTGGCGCTGTCCCTCGAGGCCATGGCGGAGTTCAGGCTGGCCCGGAGGTC
>CAZZKQ010000127.1:0-8612 GCA_964654875.1 uncultured Verrucomicrobiota bacterium
GAGGGCCTCGAGGAGCTTCGGGGTGGTGAACAGGCCGCTGACCTTGCGGTGCTTGAGGATCGTGGCGGCCTGGTCGACCACGTGCGCCATGTACTGCTTGGCCACGTCGAACTGCTTGGCCGAGATGACCTTCTTCACGAAGCGCGGGTCGAGATCGATGAAGTAGCAGGAGCTGCCACGGACGTTTGCCAGGTGCTCGATCGCCAGGCGCAGTCGGCGGGGACCGGTCGGTCCCATCATCAACCAGGCTCCGCCGCGCGGGAAATGCTCGTCCGAGATCTTGTCGCTGAATTCGGAGTAATCGACCTTGTAGTCATTCCACCCGATCCGCTGCTTGGGCATGCCCGTGGTGCCGCCCGTCTCGAAGATGTTGAACGGCTTGCCCTTGAAGGCGGCCGGGACCCAGGACTCCGGCTGCAGGTCCCGGAGGAACTCGTCCTGGAAGTGTGGGAACTTCCCGATGTCGGCGAAGGAGCGGATCTCCTTGCGCGGGTCCCAGTTCTTGGCCGCCCAGTCCAGCCAGAAGGGGCATCCGGTCTCGGGACTGAAGTGCCACTGGATGATCTCGAGGAGATGGGTTTCGAGCTGCTGGGAGGCGGTGGCGACGGCTTCGGGGGAAACGGTTGGGATAGGCATGGTCGGAATTGGGTCTCCCCCGGTCCGGACGGATCCGGGGAGGTCCGTGAGAGACTCGCGGACAGTGCCCCAGAGTTCCCGGAAGGAAAATACTTCTCGTGCCCCTGCGGAGGGTCGTGAGTTTTTCCCTGGGATCGGCCTCGGGAAACCCCGTTTTCAGGATGGTCCATCCGGGGGGAATGTGGAGGATCGAGCTCATGGGAGAGCCCGCTGAGGGATCGGAAGTTCCGGGAACGACCCCGATGGACCAGGCCACGGCTGGTGATCTGCCGGACAGACGGCTTCCGGCGCGGGTGGCGAAGGCCTCGGGGATCGATGTCGAACGCGTCGGCGATGAGATTGTCCTCATGCATCTGACGAGTCTCGAATTTCGTCTCCTCAACGAGGTGGGAGCCCTGCTCTGGGACACGGTCGAGGAAATCCCCGAGCCATCCGAGTGGGTGGAGATGATGGTCGAAGCCCGACCGGAGACTCCCCGTGAGACCCATCAGGGTCACGTGGTCCGGTTCATCGAGGAGTTGGTTGGGGCGGGATTCCTCGTGGTTGAACCTCCAGGGACACACTCCGTCGGATGAGTGGAACCGAGGGTTCAGTTCCGAGGCGCCGATCCCGGCGCATCGCGGTGGTGGTTCCCTCGTTCAACCACGCCCGCTTCATCGGCGAGACCCTGAGGTCGGTGTTCGCCCAGACCCACAGGGACCTGGAACTTCACGTTCTGGACGATGGATCCACCGATGGATCTCCCGCAGTGGTCGAGCGGGTCCTGTCCGAGGCGCCCGCCGGAATGCGATGTGAGTTCCGCGCGCGAGGGAACCGGGGTTGTTCCACCACGCTGAACGAACTCATCACGGGAGTCCGGGCGGAGTGGGTGGCGATCCTGAACTCGGATGACCTCCTGGTGCCGAACCGGTTCGAGCGGATGCTCCAGGAGATTCCCGAGACCGGGCACCACTTTGGGTTTTCGGCGGTGGAGTTCCTCTTCGGCGAGGGAATCTCGGATGAAGAGGCCTGGCGGGAGTTCTATCCGGGCATGTTTCGGGGCGGACTCGCCCTGCCGACCGTCGGCTTCTCGCTCCTGCGCGGGAATTTTGCGATCTCCTCGAGCAATTTCCTGTTCGATCGGGCCCTGTTTGAGAGGGGGGTCCGGTTCCGCGAGAACCTTCCCCTGTCCCAGGACTGGGACTTCCTGTTGCAGGCCCTCCGCCATGTCGAACCCCGGTTCCATCCGGAGCCCCTGCTGCGGTACCGGGTGCACTCCACCAACACCTATCGGAACCACCGGGACCGCCAGCGCACCGAGCTCCGACTGCTGTTCGAGGCGTTCTCGGACTGGGCCTGCCGACCCACGGAGAACCGGCTGGCTCCGACTCCGGGGAACTGGCCCCGCCTGTTTCCCGTCTTCGTGAGGGCGTGTCGTCTTGGATCCGGGGAACCCATTGGCACCCTGTTTCCTCCCGCGGTGCTCCACCCTGCAAGCCTGGTGCCCGGCACCCCGGATCTACCGTCCGGGTTCGAGAACGCCTCGATCCGACGGCTGATCTCGGGCGGTGGTCTGCCACTCTCGACGGCGGCCGCGTCTGCCGAGGAATTGGCCCAGTCCTGTCATGCCCATTGGGCTGCGATCCGTGACCTCGTCGGCGGAGTCCACTCTGCCGGCACCCCTCGGGATGGGGTGTTCGCCTGGGGCGGGGCCAGCGTCCGGGTCACGTCCTGCGATCCCGAACTGTTGCACCGGATCATGGACTTCACCGGACTGACGCCGACCTGGGATGTTCCTCTTCCGGGCCATCGCGATCTCGTGCTGCTGGATGGCCAAAGGGTCCGGGTCCACGCGGCCGATCGCTCGGAAGACAAGACCTTCGCCAGCCCGGAGGACCTGTGGGCGTGGCTCGTGTTGAGCGTCAGTGATCTGCTGGCGGTCCGGGCGCGCCTGACCCTGGTGCATGGCGCGTCGATCCTGCTGCGCGGAGGAGTGGTCCTGCTCTGCGGCGAACCGTGGTCCGGCAAGTCGACCCTGTCCCTGCGGGCCCTGGAATATGGCCTGCCCGTCCTGGGAGATGACCTGGTCTGGATTGATCCAGCCGACGGCATGGCCTCCCCCTGTCCAAGACCGGTCAAGCGACGGTTGATTGCCGCCCACGACGGCCAGGCTCGGACGGGTTGGCCGCAGGGGACCTTCGAGGCGTGCCTCGACGGGGAGAAGTCCCTGCTGTTCCCAAGACGCTCCGGCGGATTCGTCCCAGTCGGGGAACGACATCCGGTCCGGTGGGTCCTCCACCTCCGCAGGCGGCCCGGACCGGGGCTGGACACCGACGTTCTCCAACGTGGTTCGTGGGAGTCCGCACTCACCGCCCAGCTGCGGAATTTCTCGCCCCGACCGGACCAGGCCGCAGGCCATGTCATGGAGGCGCTGGCCGATGCAACCCACATCCGTCTCTCCGTCGGTGACGGTGAGGTCGATGCCGCGTTCCGATGGCTGCAGGACCTGGGGTGATGGAGGCGCTGTCTGGTGTGCAGATCCTCTCGGGCGGGCGACGATGTCGCACCGGGATGGAGCCGACAGGGGAGTCGCCAATGAGGGACAAGGGTTTGACCGCCGTCAGGTGATCCCCCTGGACCTGCGGTCACCTCCGACGCCATCGATCGACCGGTTCCCAGAGCCCCACCGCCTCAAGCCCCACCCGCATCAGATGACGTGGCAGTCCCGTGGGGGTGCGCAATTCGCTGGGGATCGCACAACGGCGTGCCGCCACGGATGGGATCCGGGTGTCCATGAGACGGTTCGCGAGGAATCCCCATTGGTGGAGCCGACGAAGGCCTCCGACCGCTTCGGCATCCGCTGCCAGCCGTTTCCAGTCGATCCCATCGCCGCCGATCCGGACGAGGTCGGCGTAGTCGAGGAGCTGCCTCAGGTCCACAAACGGGACCACCTTGTCCGGGTAGGTCATGAACTGGATGGCCCGGTGGGCCATGACGAAGTCCGAGAAGGCGTGGAGTGCGTTGTGCAGCATCCGATGGTGGAGGCTGGGAATCCGAAGCCCTCCGCACGCCGGAGGCAGGGGACCACTGTCGCGGAGGAACTCCGCCGTGATCCGGTCGGTCGCGTCGTAGAACGGACGCGTATGGATCTCGACCAGAAGTTCCTGTCCGGGCAGGTGTCGTCGGGACAGGTGATGGTCCTCCTCGCGCGTCTCTCCATCGGGGGTCACCTCCCAGCCCCAGTCCCTGAGTTGGGACTCGCAGGCGAGGGCCTCCTCGCGGGGCATCAGAAGGTCGATGTCCCCCATGACCCGCAGTCCGGGGTTTCCGGACGGGGGGGCCAGCAGATGGATGCCCCCCTTCAGGACGACGGGTGACATTCCATGGGCGCGGAGCCTTCCCGCCAGGGCCAACAGCTGTTCCCTCAGGGCGCGGTTCCTGCGGAAGTTCTGATGGTAGTCGTGCTGAAGGCGATCGAGGACCGGCTTGGGAATCGCGCCGGCCGCGGTCGAGTTGCGGACCCGGACCCACAGTATGGGTGACACACACCACCGGTGGGCCAGGGACAGAAGCTCGTGCCAGTCATCCACTGATTCGAAGAGCGCCGGGCACCGCTCCGGGCTCGACAGGATCGACGACAGTGTCGCGACGACCGGTGGGCGGGGGGGCTTCGGTGTCACGGGGTATCCACCGCTTCGTCCCCAAGGTCTCCGTGTTCCGGATCAGTAGCCTGCCTGGACCTTTGGAAGTCCGACCGAGGCAATCATCGCCAGAGGCACCACCGCGGTGGCGGTTTTTGAGAGCCGGGCGACGAAATGCCGGCGCGCAGGATTCGCGGGTCCGCGAACCCCGCGTGCCGGTTTGGGAGTGCTGCAGTTCATGGCAGCCTCGTTCAGTAGGCCTGGGCCTTCGGCAGTCCCATGGTGGCGACCATGGCGAGCGGCACGGCCGCGGTGGCGGTCCTGGACAGGCGCGAGATGAAGCGACGCCGGGCCGGGTTGCCGACCACGGGCTGCTCGCCCTGCGTTGAGTTGCTGTTCTTCATTTCAGTGATGTTGAGTCGACACCACCCATCCGGGACGACAGTGCCAGCGCATCCACACGTCCGGCAACGTGCAAAACCTGCATCAGATCTGGAGATTTGGAGCGACTCTGTGGGAAAAAAGATACCGCGTTGCCCGGGTCTTTCACCCGGACGCGATGCAGGAACTTGCCGCTGTGGAAACCGGCTGGTTCCCTGAACCCATGGACTCCACGGACACACCGGATGCACGGGGTGGTTCCTGCGGTCGATCGCTGGACGGAGGGGGATGTCCTACAGGCCCGATCACGGTCCTGATCCCATGCTACAATCACGCGGACTATGTCGCGGAAGCCATTGCCTCGGTGGCAGCCCAGGATCATCCGGGAGTCCGGTTGCATGTGGTGGATGATGGCTCGACCGACGGCTCGGCTTGGGTGATCCGTGCGGCGTTGGACCGCGTCTCCAACTTGGAGTGTCGGTTCGATCGCCAGTCCAATAGGGGCGTTGCCCGGACGTTGAACTCGATGGTCGAACGGGCCGGGACGGATCTGGTGGCAATCCTGAATGCGGACGACTGGCATGCCCCCAATCGGCTCTCGAGGATCCTGGCATTGAGGCATTCTGGTGCCCCCTTCTTTGCCTTCAGCGGCGGTCGGGTTTTCAACTCCGAGGATGCTGCCGAGGCGGATTCATTTTCCCAGGACCAGGGTCGGATGTATGCGGCCTGTGCCGCCTTTCCAACCGTGGGGTTCGCGGTGTTGGCCTGTCACCTGCCGGTTTCGTCGAGCAACTTCGTTTTCAGCCGGGATCTCTTCGCCCGCTCGGGCGGGTTCGATCCGGAGGCGGTGATGTCCGACGACCGGGATTTCCTGATGCGATGCCTGCCCCACGTGGAGCCGGTGTTCGTTCCGGACATCCTGTGGGGCTACCGGCTGCATCGCACGAATTCCTGGAGGACTCTGCAGCATCTGAAAACCCAGGCGCTGCAGGACGACTGGCGTCGATACGCCGTCGCGGCGGAGAAGGGGGGTGCCAACCCAATGGCCCCCGTCCCGTGGCGGTGGAGGCGGTACTTCCGGCTGTTCGTGCGGCTGGTCAACCGGTCGACCGACGAGCAACCCCTCGCCACCCTGCTCCCGGGCGATTGGATCACCCGGACCGAGTGGGGCGATCACTGCTCTGGACGGGCCATTCCTGAGGATGTCGAGCAGGAGGCGATGGCGTCCCTGCTCGAGTCCTGTAAGCGGACCCGGCAGTCGGGTTCGGTCGACGCCCCGGAACTCGCCGTATTGCTCCATCGGTGCTCCGAACGCTGGACGGCCCTCCGTTCCCGACTCGAAGCGGTCCGTTGATCGGCCTAGCCTCGTTGATCAAAGACCTTCCAGGTCTTCAGTTGAGGCTTGTTTCCGGGGTCCCGGGACGGCGACATCGATCCCATGATCTGGACTGCATGTTGCCGTGGATGGATTGAAACCGTACGGGTCTTCGGGTGTGGAGCCCTGGTGGCCGCGGGGCTTCTGGCAACCGCTTGGGCCGCCGAGACGTCGACTGCGCCGACGGGTGGACACCACGTCGTCGGTCCGGAGTACCGGATCGATCCGGCGTTGACCGACCAAGGCAGACCCAAGGGGCGGCAGTTCGAGTTCTCGATGCCCCTCGCCCAGAGCCGGATCTTCCGTGGGGACGACCCCACGCTCGAGCCGGCGAAGAAGCCCGTGCGGAAGGAGCGTCGGATCTTCGTCTATATTCCGGCTTCCTACCGCGACGGAACCGCGGCCCCCGTGTTGGTCGTTCACGACGGACCCGGCCCTCTCCCACTGATCCGGAACGCGCTCGACAACCTCACCCTCGCCACGGAGTCGCCCCGCCGCCTGCCGGCGTTCGTCGTGGTGGCCGTGGAGAACGGGGGCAGCGACAGCAAGAACAGCCAGCGCGGTCTGGAATACGACACGATGTCGGACCGGTTGGCCCGGTTCATCGACAGCGAGGTGCTCCCCGCGGTGGTCCAGAACCCGGAAATCCGGGCGGCCTACCCGAAGTTTGCGCTGACCCGCCGTCCCGAGGGTCGTGCCGTGATGGGATGCAGCTCGGGTGGAGCGGCGGCACTGACCATGGCGTGGTTTCGGCCCGACCTCTTCCGTCGCGTCATCGCCTACTCCGGGACGTTCGTCGACCAGCAGGATGATGACGCCCCCGAGGAGGCGATGTTCCCGTTCGGAGCCTGGGAGTACCACTCGTCCAAGCGCCTGATCGAGACCACCAAGAAGAAACCGCTCCGGATCTTCACCCACGTGTCGGAGAACGACAACGGCGCGAAGAATCCCGAGGAGAGCCACCGCAACTGGGTGATGGCGGGGGAACGCACCGCGGTTGCCCTGAAGGCGAAGGGGTACCCGTACCGGTATGTGTTCAGCAGGGCCTCCGGGCACTGCGAATCCAAGATCTATGAGCAGACCCTGGCCGACACCCTCGCGTGGGTCTGGCAGGGCTACGGACGGCGCTGATCAGAGCTGTCCGCGGGTCGGACGCTTCCCGGACCGCAGCTCCCGGACGATCTCCCGGGCACCGTAGACCGTCTCCAGGGCCTCGAGAATCGCACGGCTGTCGACGCTCAGGGCGCGGGCCATGATCTCGTCGTAGGCGAAGTCGAGGACCAGGGACTGGATGTTGCCGTCGAAGATGAGTCCGACGAGTTCACCGTCCCGGTTTACGACCGGGCTCCCGGAATTGCCGCCGATGATGTCGGCCGTGTTCACGAAGTTGTACGGGGTCTTGAGGTCGAGGGCGGACTTCCTCTTGAACCAGACCTGTGGCAGGTCGAACGGCGCCTGGTTCTTCATCAGCGCGTTGCGCTCGTAGAGCCCGGCGAACGTGGTGAACGGTGCGACCGCTTTCCCGGACTCGGTGTAGCCCTGCACGGTCCCGTAGGCGAGTCGCAGGGTGAAGGTCGCGTCCGGATAGGAGGTGGCCCCATCGAGCGCGAAGCGGGCCTTGGCGATCGCGGCCTGCGCCTGCTGCTTCAGCTCGCCCTGGGCTTCGATCTTCCTGCGCAGCTCCCGGGCCTCCGCGTCGATCTGACGGGCAAGTTCCACGAGGGGATCCTTCGCGGCCCGGACCGTATCCGCCCCGCCCTCGTAGAGCTTCTTCCGGGTGGCGACATCCCTGAGCTGGGATCCCTGGATGAGTTCGGCGGCGCGGGCCTGCGGGGATTTCCCGCCCAGGATCGTCTGGACGGTCGGATCCTTGAAGCCCAGCTCGTTGGCGAGGTAGGTCAGCGACTCGGCGAGCTTCAGGATCTCGAGGTCCTCATGGATGGGCTTGTCGGAGAAGAGATCCATCTCGAGGGACGGCTTCCGGGATTCGGAGAACTCGGGCAGGCGCTCTCCGTTGGGCTTGGATCGCTCGTCCCCGGACCGCAGGAGGGTCTTGGCGATGTCGAAGGTGTCACAGTTGAAGGCCTGGCCACCCTCGAGCAGTCGGTATCGTGGGGCGATGCGACCGATCTCGCGCTGGGCGTCCGCGATCCGGTCGTAGGCCGCCTCGGCCTCCGGGAAGGATCCGTTCTCGCGGAGCCGCTGGCGGAATTGACGTTCGGCCTCGGCCTTCCGGCCCATGAGCGCCGGATCCAGCAGGCCGGCCATGCCGCCGTCGCGGGCCTTGCGGGAATTCTGGAACCCGAAGAGTTCATCGGCCGCCCGACGCGCGTTCTCGGGACTCCGGGCGCTCCACGACTGCAGGAGCACTTCGAGACGCTTCAGACGATCCAGGGTGGCGGGGAACTGGACATCCCGCAGGTACTCCAGTTCCACCTGGGTCAGCAGTCGGCTCGTCCTGCCGGGATGTCCGGAAACGAAGGTGAGATCCCCCTCTTTTGTGCCGTTCCTGGACCATGTCAGATGGTGAGGGACCTTGGCGGGCTTGCCGTCCTCGTAGACGCGCATCAGGCAGAAATCGAGGTCGTAACGGGGGAACT
>CAZZKQ010000128.1:0-8587 GCA_964654875.1 uncultured Verrucomicrobiota bacterium
CCGCGCCTTTCCGAAGAGGAGACCGACCTGGCCTTGTCGTCGCTCTTCACCCCGAAGCTGCCGGACCAGGCGATCTTCGCCGACCTGCTCGGACGCGGCTCATTGCCCGCGTCGGAATGGCCTGCATGGGTGGAACGGCTGCAGTCCCGTCCCACATACGGCTGTCTGTTGACGGAACAGGGGACGCGCCACGCGGTGGCGCTCCGGACCGTGACGCTGGAGCGCTATGTGCATCGGCTCCGGCTCGATGCGACGGTGTCGCTGGCGGTCTTCGACGCGATCCGGTCATCCGTCCCGACACCGAGGCGTCCGGTACTCCTGGCGATCGCGCGGCGGGCGGTCTGGACCACGCCGGACCGTCAGCAGATCCTCCTGGAATTCCTCGCCAACAGCTCCAAGGAATCCGCGTCCTCCCTCGACGACGCCGAGGCGCTGCTCGCGCTGATGGAGTCGTCCGAGCCGGAGTCGGTCGAGGACGTGCTGGCCCGGATCCCCGAATGGGAGGCGGCGCTGAAGCAGCAGATCTCATTGTCCCGCCAGCCCAAGCCCTTCTTCAACCTGCAGGTCGAGGAACTCCATGGAGGAGGACGGGACCAACGTCCAGCCAACACCCAGATGGTCGCCGCCAAACAGCAGGAGCTCGCCTTCCTGGGACGGCTCCAGGCGACCCTGGCCGGCTGAGGGGCCCCGACGGGGCGGCCGGATCCGGAAACGCGCCACGCGCCATGCGTCATGCGGACCGGTTTTCGACTTTGAGGTTGGGACGGGGATCTCCAGACTCGGCGGCCGCATATGAGCCCACACCGTCTGAACGTCGCCGCCCTCGCCGGGGATGGCATTGGTCCTGAAGTGATGCGCGAGGCCATCCGGGTCCTGCGCGCCGTCGGGAAACGCTTCCAGCTCGCCTTCCAGATCACCGAGGCGCCGGTGGGCTGGGCGGGCATCGACGCCGCCGGGAAGGCCCTGCCCGATTCGACCCTGCAGCTGTGCCGGGACTCCGACGCCATCCTGTTCGGCTCCGTGGGCCTGCCCGACCGCGATCCGACGATCCCGAAGGAGGAGCGTCCCGAGCGCGCCGCACTGCTCCGCATCCGCAAGGAGTTCGGGCTCTTCGCCAATCTCCGTCCGGTCCGCCTCCCCAAGGTCCTGAGCCACGCCTGCCCCCTCCGCCCCGAACGCCAGGGGGACGGGCTCGACATCCTCGTGGTCCGGGAGCTGACCGGCGGTCTCTACTTCGGCCAGCCCAAGAAGACCGAGGAGGTCGTCGAGGCCCGGGAGGGCTCGGACTCCCCGCGCCGGTTCCATCGCTCGATCGACACCATGGTCTACACGACCCCCGAGATCGAACGCATCGCCCGTGTCGCATTCGAGTCGGCACGGCTGCGGCGTCGCAAGGTCACCAGCATCGACAAGGCGAACGTGCTCGAGAACGGGATCCTCTGGCGGGAGGTGGTGACCCGCATCGGCAAGGAGTTCCCCGATGTGGCCCTCGAACACATGTTCGTCGACAACGGGGCGATGCAGCTGATGCTGCGACCGACGCAGTTCGACGTGATGCTCTGCGAGAACCTCTTCGGCGACATCCTCAGCGACGAGGCGGCCGCCCTGGCCGGCTCCCTCGGGATGCTGCCCAGCGCAAGCCTCGGTCAGACCACGGGTGACCGCACCTTCGGCTTCTATGAGCCTGCCGGCGGCACCGCTCCCGACATCGCCGGGAAGGACCTGGCGAACCCGATCGCCCAGATCCTCAGCGTCGCCCTGATGCTCCGCTACAGCTTCCGGCTCGAGGCCGCGGCCGTGGCGGTGGAGACGGCGGTCTCCAAGGTCATCGAGGCGGGTCTCCGGACCGGCGACATCTTCAACCCGGCCGAGACGGCGGCGAGGAAGGTCGGCACCCGGGCCATGGGCGAGGCGATCGCCGCGGCGGTGGGGTGACCGGGATGCCGTCGGACATCAGGGGAACGGACCCGGGTGACGCGGTGGTTTGCCCTTTGCCCTCCATCCCCCACCCCATAGGGTGACCTCCCGTGACGGATCGACTCTGGAGTCTCACGGGCATTGCCGCATTCCTGCTCCTCGCCTGGGTGTTGTCGGTGGATCGGCGACGATTCCCCTGGCGGGCCGTCGTCTGGGGACTCGGGCTGCAGGCCGGATTCGCGGCCCTCATCCTCAAGACCACCCCGGGCCACCGGATCTTCG
Organism: uncultured Verrucomicrobiota bacterium; assembly: GCA_964654875.1. Classification (GTDB taxonomy): domain Bacteria; phylum Verrucomicrobiota; class Verrucomicrobiia; order Limisphaerales; family UBA9464; genus UBA9464. The sequence continues at coordinate 2,200 of CAZZKQ010000128.1, forward strand.
ATGGCTTCCAGTCGGCGGTGAACCGTCTCGTGGCCTTCGCCAGCGAGGGCAACGAGCTCGTCTTCGGACCGCTGGCCTCCGATGAGATCCTCGCCCGGGGATTCGGACCCGGGAACACCGTGATCCTCGCCATCACGATCACGGGCACGATCATCCTGGTCTCGACCGTCTCGGCGGTCCTCTACCACTACGGGATCCTCCAGCACGTCGTGCGCGGCATGGCGTGGATCATGCGCCGGGCGATGGGCACCAGCGGCAGCGAGACGCTCGCCACGGCGGCGAACATCTTCATGGGACAGACCGAGGCGCCCCTGATGATCCGTCCGTACCTGCCCCGCATGACGCAGAGCGAGCTGTTCTGCATGATGACCGGGGGCTTCGCCACGATCGCAGGCACGGTGATCGGGGTCTACACGGGCGTGTTGAAGATCCCGGCCGGCAGCCTCCTGACCGCCTCCGTGATGAGCGCGCCGGCGGCGCTGCTGATCTCGAAGATCATGTTCCCGGAACGCGAGGTCAGCGACACCGCGGCGGGTGCGAGCGCGGAGGTCGAGCGGACGACGGTGAACGGTCTCGATGCCGTATGTCGGGGCGCGGCCGACGGCATGATGCTCTCGATCAACGTCGCAGCCATGCTGCTGGCCTTCACCTCCCTCGTCGCCCTCGCCAACTTCCTCGTCGCGTGGGCCGTGGGATTCGCGGGCTGGACCACCGAGAAGCCGATCCAGGAGATCCTCGGCCTGCTCAATGCCCCGTTCGCCGTGCTCATGGGCGTGCCGTTCCAGGACGCCCGGGTGATCGGACAGATCCTGGGCGAGCGGATCGTGCTCAACGAGTTCATCGGCTACATCTCCCTCTCGAAGGCGCAGGCCACCCTGACGCCCCGGGCCTATGACCTGACCGTGTATGCCCTCTGCGGCTTCGCCAACTTCGCGAGCATCGCCATCCAGATCGGGGGCATCGGCGCCCTGGCCCCGGAACGGAGATCGGATCTCGCCCGACTGGGCTTCCGGGCGATGATCGCCGGCCTGCTCGCCTGCTATCTCACCGCCTGCGTCGTTGGTGTGCTCCTCTGAGGCTCTTCGGTGCAGCGGCAAAGGACCCGGGGCGAAGGTGGGGCGCCTTGGAAAGTGGGGCGCCAGAGGCGCCCCAGTGAGGCAGGGCACTGCCTCACCCACCCATCCAGGCCTGTGGCCTGGGAATCCAGCCCGCCCAGGATCGGCCCGCCCAGACCCGGTCCTTCCCCAAGGTCCACCGTCACCGCTTCTCGCGGATCAGTACCATGTAGTTTTGGAACCCCTGCTCGTTCTTCCAGTGGAACTCGATGACCCCGTCCTGGCTCTGCGTGCCACGGCCCTTGTTCCACGCGTCCAACGCGCCCTTGAACACCACATCCGTGCCGTCGGTGGTGAACGTCCCCTTCCCTCCCACCCCCGTGGTGTAGGATCCATCGGCCTTCAGGGTCACCACCCCCGCCCCGCCTTGAGTCACGTACCAGGTACCGGCCAGCGACGCGACCGGGAGATCCTTCGGTTTGGGAGGAGGCGGCGCGGTCTCATCGGCGAAGCGGTCCTTCACCGGCCAGATGGAGACCTTGTAGACCTCGTTCTGGTACCCCTCGAAGAGGAGGGAATACTGGCCGTGGGTCACCTGATAGTTCCCGCCGGAGAGTCCCCCGCCCGGGAAGACCTTCTGCACGCGGTCCATCGACTCGCCGACCCCGATTCCGCAGGCCAGACGAACCCCCTTCTGGGTCCTGAAATGGGAGACCTGCTCTCCGGGCCCCTCAAACCGCACCGCAAACTCGGGGAAGGTCATCCCGACGACCGTCACGAGCGTCGGCTGACCAAACTGCTGGAGCACCTGGGCCTTGGTCTGGGTCAGACGGAGCCCGTTCGAAAGGGGCTCGACCAGGTTGGTCCGAGCCGGAGGCGACACGGCCGGCGCCTTCGACCTGGAAGCCGGGGACTCCGCAGCCCGGCTGCCGACCACGAGGGCGGCCAGCAGCCCGGACAGGAGGATCAGGAAGCGCCTGGAGGTTCCCACGGGATGTCCTCGATGTTTCCAGGGCGAATCCAGTCCCATCACGCCGCGGCAATCAGCTGGCGCAGCACGTAGGGCAGGATTCCGCCGTGCTGGTAGTAGTCGATCTCGATCGGGGTATCGATGCGACACGTGACCGGGACGACCTCGACCGCACCCGATCGGCGGGTGATGCGGAGGCTGAGGTCCTGCTGCGGACGGAGGGACGCATCGAGGCCGACGACGTCGTAGGTCTCGGTGCCATCCAGCCCGAGCGTCTGGGCCGTCGTACCCTCCTTGAACTGGAGCGGCAGGACACCCATGCCGACCAGGTTGGAACGGTGGATGCGCTCGAAGCTCTGGGCGACCACGACCTTCACGCCAAGGAGATTGGTCCCCTTGGCGGCCCAGTCACGGCTCGACCCGGTGCCGTACTCCTGTCCGGCCAGCACGATCAGTGGCGTCCCCTGGGCCTGGTAGGCCATGGAGGCATCGTAGATCGACACCTTCGATCCATCGGGCCCGAGGGTGTTGCCCCCCTCCTCGCCACCCAGCATGAGGTTCTTGATCCGGACGTTGGCAAAGGTGCCGCGGGTCATGACGCGATCGTTGCCGCGACGGGATCCATAGCTGTTGAAGTCCTCGAATGTCACCTGGTTCTCGAGGAGGTACTTCCCGGCGGGCGAGGCCTTCTTGATCGCACCGGCGGGCGAGATGTGATCGGTCGTGACCGAATCCCCGAAGATCCCGAGCGCGCGGGCACCCGAGATGCCCCGGATCGCACCGGGCTCCATCGAGAAATCCGTGAAGAACGGCGGCTCCTGGATGTAGGTCGACTGGCGATCCCACTCGTAGACGTTGCCGACGCTGGACGGGATCTCGTTCCACTTGGGGTTCTGGGCGGCGAAGTCCTTGTAGAGCTTCCGGAAGACCTCGGGTTTGAGGGCCGACTGCATGGCCTCGCGGATCTCGGCGAGGGTGGGCCAGAGGTCGGCGAGGTACACCGGATTGCCCTCCTTGTCGTCGCCCAGCGGCTCGCAGCTGAGGTCGATGTCGACACGTCCGGCGATGGCGAAGGCCACGACGAGCGGCGGGGACATCAGGAAGTTGGACTTGATGTTCTGGTGGACGCGGGCCTCGAAGTTCCGGTTGCCCGACAGCACGCTGGCGGTCACGAGATCATTCTTCGTCACGGCCTCCTCGATCGCCGGGTCGAGCGGACCCGAGTTGCCGATGCAGGTGGTGCAGCCGTAGCCGACGGTGTTGAACCGGAGCTTGTTGAGATAGGGCTGGAGACCGGTCTTCCTGAGGTAGTCGGTCACGACCCGGGATCCGGGGGCGAGCGAGGCCTTCACCGCCGGGTTCACCTTGAGGCCCTTCTCGACGGCCTTCCTGGCGAGCAATCCCGCCGCAAGCATCACGCTCGGATTGCTGGTGTTGGTGCAGCTGGTGATGGCGGCGATCAGGACCGAACCGGTGCCGATCGTGGCCTTCTTGCCCGACGCGGTCTGGACCTTCACCGACTTGCCGAAGGCCTGGCGGGACTTGCCGAACCCATTCTCCGTCACCGGACGCTGCACGGCCTGGAAGAACTCGCGGCGCAGGTTGCCCAGCTCGATGCGGTCCTGCGGACGCTTCGGACCCGCCACGCTCGGCTTGACGGTCGAGAGGTCGAGCTCGACGACCTGCGAGTAGTCGATCGAACCGGCCTGCGGGATGCCCCAGAGACCCTGCTCGCGGTAGTAGTTCTCATACGCCCGGCAGTCCTTGTCGGAACGGCCCGTGGCCCGCAGGTAGTTCACGCACTCCTCGTCGATCGGGAAGAAGCCCATCGTCGCCCCATACTCGGGGGCCATGTTGGCGATGGTGGCACGGTCGACGACCGGCAGGGCGACAGCGCCGGGTCCGAAGAACTCGACGAACTTGCCGACCACCTTGGTCTTGCGGAGGAGCTGGGTGATCGTCAGTGCCAGGTCCGTGGCCGTGACGCCCTCATTCAGGGTGCCGGTGAGGTGCACCCCGACGACGTCGGGGGTGAGGAAATACACCGGCTGGCCGAGCATGCCGGCCTCGGCTTCGATGCCGCCGACGCCCCAGCCAACGATGCCGATGCCGTTGATCATCGTGGTGTGGGAATCCGTGCCCACCAGGGTGTCCGGATAGTGGACCTGCCCGGCACCACCGGTCGCCGACGCGGTGAGCACGCCCTTGGCGAGGTACTCGAGGTTGACCTGGTGGACGATGCCGATGCCGGGCGGGACGACCTTGAACGTGTCGAAGGCCTGCATGCCCCACTTCAGGAGCTGGTAGCGCTCGCGATTGCGATGAAACTCGAGGTCCAGGTTGCGCCCCAACGCGTCGGCGGTTCCCGCAAAGTCCACCTGCACGGAATGATCCACGACCAAGTCCACCGGCACCAACGGCTCGATGATCTTCGGGTTCTTGCCCAACCGTTGCACGGCCGAGCGCATCGCGGCCAAGTCCACCAGCAACGGGACACCCGTGAAATCCTGAAGCACGATGCGCGCAACCACGAAGGGAATCTCCGCCGTCCGCGCCTCGACGGGCTTCCAAGCGGCCAGCTCGCGCACGCTCGACTCCTGAACCTTCAGCCCGTCGCAGTTGCGCAACACCGACTCCAGCACCAGCCGGATGGAGACGGGAAGCCTCCGGACCGGAAGACCCAAGGCATGGCCCAGGGCAGGAATGGAATAAAGCCGACCTTTCTGGCCGTTTCCGAGGTCAAAGAACTGAAGCGTACCAAGATAATCGTGAGGGGTGCTCATGTGCTCGAAGTGCCGCGAGGTTTGCGGGAGGGAGGCCCAAGCCTTTCCAAGCTTTCCACGCCAGCGGCCGGCATCGTGAAGAGGCACCGGGGGACCGTCAAGCGAGCGGGTTTCGCCAGGGACCCCTCGGGCAGGGCGTGTCACAAAGGAAAGGCGCCGACCGCTGCGGGTTTGCCGGGGTGGGACGGTCGGCAAGACCAACAACACAGCGATCGGCGCCAAATCGTTCAGGAAACCCCGTCTTTTTCCCTTCACTCACGAGGACCTTTGCCGGGCGTGCGTCGGGGTGGCTCCTCTTCACGTCTCGCCTTGTGGGTTGAGCCACGTAACGAGTCCCTCGGGGGCATCCCTACGGGATCCACTTCTTTAGCTTAGGGATGCTTGAGTCGTGCCAAACGATGAGGAGTCGGAATCCAGCGTTGGAGTGGGGAACCGGATTGAATCCAACCGGCCCGAACCCCTTTGTTTGGAAGGTTCGCCGAGGTGTGTCGAGGGAGGCGGACGCGGCAGTGGTTGGTTTGTTGCCGAAAGGCTTGGTCAACAAATGACCAATCAATGGGCAAAAAACATGCAAACGAACGGGAGATCGGAGGGATGCCGCCCCGCTTGCCCAGGATCCGGCCGTCGAGGTACAAGATCCACATGCAACGGCGCATGACGACGTTTGTCGTCGTGATCTTGGCGGTTTTTACCGTGCTGGTTTGGACGGCGTGGATGGCATGGGGGGCGGCCGACCAAATTGCGTCGCAGCTTTCGAGGGAACGGATGCTGACGTTCCGTCTGGGGGACACGTTTGGGGCGGACTTCCACGAGCTGCGGTCCCACTTTCGCCGATACGAGGCCACGCGTGACGAGGTCCACTGGGCGAGGTTTTCGGAGGATGCACGGAAGCTTGATGCACGCTTGAACGAGGAGGCGGGTCCGGCGGTGCGCCACGAGGGCGAGGTGATGTCCTCGTTGCGGACGAACCTGCACAAGTACGTCGGCGCCTCATCGAATGTCCATGCGCGGCTTCAGGGTGGCGCGTCGCGCGACGAACTTGCGCGGTCCTTTGCCGAACTCGGTGACCTGGCGTCGGACTTGGCGGCCGACCTGCGACGGTTGGTGGCCCTTCGGCAGATGGTGTTGGAGGAAAGCCTCACGGCCGCGCGGTCGCGCTTTTCGCGATTGGTGACGGTCGCGGCCATTTCGTTTTGGATCGCCGTCGGGTTGATCCTCGGTCTGGCCTTCATGGTCTGGAGGGGCTTGGTTCGGGAGCTCCAACGGCGCTTGGTGGCCAGCGAGGACGTAGCGAGGAGGAACGAAAAGCTCGCGGCGCTGGGCATCCTGGCGGCTGGACTTGCCCATGAGGTGCGCAACCCCCTCACCGCCATCAAGGCCCGCCTGTTCATCCAGCAACGAGGGCTTCCCGCCCACAGCCCCGCCCTGGAGGATGCGCGCATCATCGACCGGGAAATCAATCGCCTTGAGGGCACCGTGCGAACCGTCCTTGCCTTTGCCCGGCCCATCCCGCCTGAGCCTGTCGCGGTCGATCCGGGTCGGGTGCTGGGGCACGTCCGGCAGTTGGTGCTGGCCGACTG